>MHXL01000086.1:0-3201 GCA_001824455.1 Desulfuromonadaceae bacterium GWB2_53_15 | reverse complement strand
CTTCCTTCGTGCCGAGCGCAGCCGTGGCGATCTCGTCTATCAGTTTGCCGAGACTCGCCTTGTCCAGCTTCTCCTGGGCGTAAACCTTGGGCAACACCCCTTTCAGCGAGGCATTGTCCTTCTCGATGGCATCCATGGCTTCGTCAATGTCCTTGCCAATGGTGGGCAGTTTGGCGCGTTTCTGCAACCAGCTCCAGCGAGCTGATGGCGGCACGTAAAAGACCTTCTCCGCAGTGTATTCGTTCTTGTCCTCCGGGTCAGCCCCCTCGTACTCCCCTTTGCCCTCCTTCAGCTTGGCATACAATTCCTCGAAGGCGTCCGAGATGTATTTCAGAAAAATCAGCCCTAAAACGACATGTTTGTACTCAGCCGCGTCCACATTTTTCCGCAACGTGTCGGCAGTTTTCCAAAGTTTCTTTTCCAGCGGTTCATCGTTCTGGGTTTTCTTTTCTTTGGCAATCCGGGCCATCAAATATCTCCTGTATTGGCAGCTTGTTACGTTTATTGAAAATCCAACTGTCAGGCAAAACTCTGTAGAGCGATCAGTTGTTCTTTGGACAGGGGGGCGTAGGAGGACATCAGAAAATCAAGGCTCCAGAAAGGTTGTTTTTAAGAACGTCCGTATGTTGGTCATATGGGGGGTAAAGTAACATGGCCAGCAGCGGCGCCGGCGCAGGCGCGGTTCGGCGTATATCGGTGCTGTCACAAAGAATGATTGCTATTGGTTTATCGTCTATCGAAAAAGTTATCATTCCCACATAGCGCGACAACGCCGCCTGCCGGGCAAAGCGAGACAACCGATCCGCGGGAAGTCCGGAACAGAAAAGTTGCTCCAAGCATTCTCCGGTTTGAGCGAAACGGAGATCGATATAAAGGTTATTCTGATTTACCGGACCAACCAATCCTTTGAATAATGGCAATAACTGCCCTGCGTAGCCGATCAAATCTTGGGCCGACAACCGTATCTTGGGGTAAACCGGAATGATGGCAGCCATCACATCGGTTTTTTCCTTATACTTTTCAAACCCGGCTTCATGAGGTTTAAAATTAAACTGAATATACTTATCCGCCTCGACCTGCCATTCAGCTCGCGCATACGCGCCTAAACGATCATCATGCACGTAGAGCCTAAACATGCCTTTGGCGCGTAGGCAAAGCGTTTCCCAGTTTTTCTCTTTATGAGCAATATCTGGAACCAGCTCCTCGTCATCTTCTCTAAAGCCAACCACGGTAACGGCATGGGCATCCGCATCTCCCGGTGAGTGAATTTTCAAAATCACCGGAATTCCTGAACAAAGATAGCATTTGACCGCCATCATAAAGAGGGCATCTTGCCCTTCTTTCTTCTTGCATTCAAAAAAGTGTGGTGAGTAGCCGAACTGGCGAATAGCTTCAAGAATCTGCTCGTCTATCAAACCTGATGTGGCAGGAAAAACTCGATCTTTTACCCAATGCTTCGTGGCTGCTTCGGTAACGGCAAACGGCGTGGGCGCCCGCCCACCATCATGCCTCATAACCTGGGCAAGGGCAGACCAGACCGCCGTTGTAGCGCAAGCCCCAACTGCCTGTTCCTGCTGCTGAAACGGCACACCACAAACCTTAAGATTCAGTCCGCACAAGTGAACCCGATACGGATGGGGAGGCAACGTATAGCACCTGTTGAGGTTATCGTTGTTGAATGTAGCCAAAACAGTTCTGCCGATCGGTGCATCCGGCAAAGGGCGAATGACCGAAAAGCCCAGGTACGTTTCGTTCAGCTTGTGGCAGGCGCCTTCAAAGCCTCCATTGGCTGCTTTCTTCAGCAAATAGGAAAATTGTCTGTTGGTTATCGTACTTTTGAAAAAATGGAGACGGGTTGCCTTGGGAGGTGGTGGACGAAGGGTTGTGGCATAGTATTGCGAGTATTCTTCAAGGTAATGGCGATCAACGTAGGGAGATTCAATGATTATGGTCTTTGCGCCTGATTCCTTGTGAGACAAATAGGACCCCAGGTAAAGCACCTGTTCGCATGGCAGACAACCCTCTTCTGCAAAAGAAGCCCTGCAAATCTCGCTTTGCAGGGCTTCTCTGGAAAAGGGGATGCAGCGTACCGTAAGACGCTGAGTTTTCATCTCATTCTGACGGAGGTTTCGGATGTTGATACCGCAAACATGCGGTCAGCACTCCTCTCAATAGAACGACGAAACTCCATACCTTCTGCTAACAAACGTTTTACAGTGGCATCATCAATACGAACGGTACCCGTCTGCGGAAAAGTCATTCCGGCTGAACAGTTGTTGTTACGTGCTTGATTGCGCATTTTAATTGCCTTCTTTCATTGAGAGGGTGGAACTTGATTCTGCTAAACAGTTGGAGTCCAAATGTAATAAATTTTATAGTAATACAAAACTTTGATAATAGAGTAAAGAAAAAACAGGGATAGTCAACCTCGATTGGTTAAGATTTTTCCTTGCCGCCCTCTTTAAAATCACACCCTTCTTTGGGGCATTTGACGAATTCGCCCTCGCGCTTGAGAACCTTCTTCACCAGCAGTGGAAACCCGCATTTCGGGCAGGCACGTTCAACAGGCGGATCCCACAGGGCAAACTTGCACTGGGGATAGCGGTTGCAGGAGTAGAACATCTTGCCGTAGCGGGACTTCTTCTCGGTCAGCTCACCCTCTTTGCATTCCGGGCAGACCACGCCGGTACCACGTGGCTTGATCAGGGGCTGGATGTTCTTGCAGGCCGGGTAACCGGAGCAGGCCAGGTACTTGCCGAAGCGGCCGTCCTTGATCAGCATGGCCGCTCCGCACTTTTCACATTTTTCATCGGAGACTACCGGCTCGCTGGCTTCGGCATCTTTGTCGCCATCCACGTTGCGGGTGTACTTGCAGCCTTCCTTGAATCCGGAACAGGCGATAAACTTGCCGCGTTTGCCCAGCTTGACCACCAGCGGCTGACCGCACTCCGGGCATTTTTCATCAGTTGCCTCGGTGGTCAGGTCGGATTTCTGGACCTCGCCATCCTTTTGCTTGAGCAGGGCAACAAAGGGCTCCCAGAATTTTTTCAGGAGCGGTTTCCACTGCATTTCCCCGCGAGAGACCTGGTCCAGTTCTTCTTCCAGGCCAGCCGTGAAATTGTAATCTACATATTGTGAGAAGTGGGCCACCAACAGATCGCTGACCACCATGCCCACGTCCTCCGGGAAGAAGCGTTTCTT
>MHXL01000085.1 GCA_001824455.1 Desulfuromonadaceae bacterium GWB2_53_15 | reverse complement strand
CCCGCTCCCTTGAGGAACAGTTGGCAATCCTTCGTTCTCAGGTGGATGAAACGACTGATTTTACCCGTTTGATGAAGGTGCTGCGAGAATTCAAACGCCAGGAAATTCTGCGGATTGCCGCCCGTGACCTGAATGGGCTGGCCCCGTTGGAGGAGGTGACCGTAGAGCTTTCCAACCTGGCGGCGGCCTCGTTGCAGATTGCCTATGAGGTCTCTCGCCGCTGCCTGATCCGGGAGTACGGACTGCCGTTGATGCAGGCCGAGACCGGTATGCGCGAGGCGGAGATGACCGTGATCGGCATGGGCAAGCTTGGCGGGCAGGAGCTGAACTTCTCCTCAGACATCGACATCATCTACTTCTACGAGTCTGACAAGGGTGCGACCAGCGGGATCGAGAATGGTTCCGGCAACAGGAAGGGAGTGGTTTCCCTGCATACCTTCTTTAACAAGCTGGGCGAGATGATCAGCAAGGCGCTGTCCCAGGTGAGCGAGGACGGCTTTGTCTTCCGGGTGGATGTGGGTTTGCGACCGGAGGGCAAGTCCGGCGACATGGCGGTGTCGCTCCGCTCGGCCGAGGTCTATTACGAATCGTGGGGCCAGTCCTGGGAGCGCACAGCCATGCTCAAGGGGCGCCCGGTGGCCGGATCGCTGGAGCTGGGAGAACAGTTGCTGCGGATGTTGCAGCCCTTTGTGTACCGTAAATACCTCGATTATAACCTGATCGAGGATATGAAAAACATGAAGCAGAAGATCGATGCCTCCCTGACCCGTTCCGCGGAAGCCGAGTCCAACCTCAAGCTGGGGCGGGGTGGTATCCGCGAAATCGAGTTTTTCATCCAGGCGCTGCAACTGGTCTACGCCGGCAAGAATCCCAAGCTGCGGGAGCGCAACTCGCTCAAGGCGCTGGATGCGCTGCTGGCTGCCCGCCTGATCAGCGAAGAGGACCAGCGCCAGCTTTCCGAGGCCTATCGATTTCTGCGCACGGTTGAACATCGCATCCAGGTGGTGCAGGAGCGCCAGACTCACAACCTCCCCTCCAAGGAGGACGAACTGCAAGCCCTGGCACGCCGCTGCGGTTTCCTGCGCTCAAACGGGCTGCAGCGTTTCCGCGAGGTGTTGGAGGGGCATCGTTCTAATGTCTCTGCCATCTACGGCAACCTGTTTCATTCCCGCGACGATAAGATCATGCAGGAGGTGAAGCCCGAAGTGCTGTTCTTCCTGGATTCCATGGCTGATCCCGATCTGGTCAAGGATATGCTGGCGGAACGGCATTTCGAGGATGTGGAGCGGGCCTATGAGAATCTGCTCTCATTGCGGCGTGGTCCCGAGAAGGGCAACCTCACGGCGCGCAGCCGCAGTATTCTTGATAAAATAGCACCGTTGTTTCTGCAGGAGTTGTTCGAATCCCCTGACCCGGATCTGGCTCTGACCCATCTGGAGCGTTTCCTGACCGTGATCGGTACCCGCTCCTCCTACTATGCGCTGCTGGCTGAAAACCGCGAGACGCTGAAACTGCTGGTATCCCTGTTCGGCATGTCCGAATTCCTCTCCAAGATCCTGATCAACCATCCGGAACTGCTGGACAGCATGGTGGCCCGCAGCTACGCCTCTACGACCAAGTCCCGTGATGTGATGACCGCCGAGTTGGCCAGCCTGCTGGAGCAGTCGGACTATTTCGAGGATCAGCTGGATGTGCTGCGGCGCTACCGCAATGAGGAGTTCCTGCGGATCGGCATGAACGACATCCATGGCAAGCTGAAACAGGGCGAGATCGCCGCGCAGCTGACCCATCTGGGAGAAACCTGCCTGACCGCTGCATTTCGCCTGGGGGTGCAGGAGCTGAAGCGCTTTGGCCGGCCTACCTATCGCTTTGGCAGGGATGTGGCCGAGGCGAGCCTGGCCGTGGTCGCTTTGGGCAAGATGGGTGGCGGTGAGCTCAATTATCACTCCGACCTGGACATCATCTTTGTCTATGATCACCAAGGTTATACAAACGGCGAGCGGCAGATTTCCAACCACGAATATTTTGCCAAGCTGGCCCAAAAGATGATCTCCATCCTGACCATGCAGACCCGCGAAGGGTATGTCTACAAGATCGACACCCGTCTGCGCCCGTCGGGCAATGCGGGCCCTCTGGTGACCTCGCTTGACTCCTTTCTCGACTATCATCGCAAGGAGGCCCAGATCTGGGAGCGCCAGGCCCTTACCAAGGCACGCGTGGTGCTGGGAGAAGAGGTCCTGTCCAGCCAGTTGCACGATGTAATCCGCCATACCGTCTATGGCGCATCCATTGATGATGACGGCCGTCAGGAGATCCACCGTCTGCGGATGCGCATGGAGCACGAACTTGCCAAGGAAACCGGCGGCAGCTACAATATCAAGACCGGGCGGGGCGGCATGGTGGATGTTGAGTTTGCCAGTCAGTACCTGCAACTGAAGTATGGGTGCCGCTATCCCGAGTTGCGTACAACCAGTACGGTTGAGGCGCTCAAGGAGATGCAAACACTGGACTTGGTGAGTGCTGCCGATTGCGAGACATTACTCTCCGGCTACAAGTTCCTGCGCAGGCTGGAGAACCGCTTGCGGATCATCCATGATTACTCCAGCAACGATCTGAGCGGGTCTAGACATTATCTCAACAAGCTGGCCAAACGCTTGGGTTATGATCCCGCCCTGAAGAACCCTGGCGCGGCATTAATATGTGACTACGAGGAGATTACCGGTAAGATCCGCGACTGTTATGGCCGGATCTTGGGAGAGTATGTGGAATAAAGGGGGATGCCATGAAGATTCGCAAGAAGTTCCTGG
The DNA here is from genome assembly GCA_001824455.1 of Desulfuromonadaceae bacterium GWB2_53_15. Taxonomy (GTDB): domain Bacteria; phylum Desulfobacterota; class Desulfuromonadia; order Geobacterales; family Pseudopelobacteraceae; genus JACPFJ01. The sequence goes on along the minus strand of MHXL01000085.1, from coordinate 8,222 downwards.
ATTACGAGTATGAGGAAGTACTGGACACCAAAACCAGGGAGTTGATCCGGGTGGGCTGCGCCATTGCAGTTGGTTGCCCGGCCTGATTGAAGAAACACTTCGCGGTCGCGAAGGAAGCTGGGGCAACCATGGAGGAACTGCATGAGGCGATGGCTTACGGCATGATTGCACCGTCGGGTCGGGCCAAGAACTTTGCCCTGGCGATGCTGGACGAGATTGAATGATCGGTTGATAGAATGAAGGGCGGGCTTAAACCCCGCCCTTCTTCATTTGCTTGATGGCGTTATGCTGCCGGCTCTTCCTGCAGGATGACCTGGCTGAGGGCCGCGTCGATCTTGGCAACGTCAACCGTGGTGTTGAAGCAGGGGCCATAGGGACGATCATTGAGGATGCCGATCACCGGCAGGGGGTAGCAGTCCTTGATACCGGAGGTCAGGTCGCGCTCACAGGCCACGGCCAGTACCAGCTTGGGGCGTTTCTCCACGATAACCTTGCGGGCCAGGGTGCCTCCGGTGGCCACGGAGATGTCGATCCGGTACTTGCGGCTGATCTCCACCAATCCCTTGATGTCGCACCGGCCGCACTGTACGCATTTATTGATATCGCCGGTGACCTTGATCTCGCAGTCGAACAGTTGGATGCAGTGGGGCAGCAGCACCAGGATGCGGTCCGGCTTGACCTTCTGACGCTGGGAGATCACCAGGCTGTTATTCATGGCGATAAAGGATTGGCGGATGCTGTCCTTGTTAAGTCCCAGGCCGCGCCCTACCAGCTCGATCATCGGCAGCAGGAACTTGATCACCACCAATCGCATGAAACGGGTGAAGAAGATATCCTTGCCCAGGGCAGTGGTCAATACCAGCAGTCCGGTGCCCAGGATGGCCATGCCGGAGAGGATGGCTACGATGATGCCGACAATGTTGGGAAGATTGGGATGGATATTGGCCAGGCCGCGATTGGGGACCCACCAGGCCAGAAAAATTAAACCGACCAGGATCAGGCAGGTAAACCCCATCAGGGAGATGAATAACCGTTTGCGTGGTGGTGTGTTGTTATCTGAAGCAGTCACGGGTTATATGTCTCCATTGGCGCAGTTGGCGAGCTGCGTTCCCTGCGAAATGGGGCAACCAGCCAGGAAGCTGGCTGCGTCAAGCCGTTTTTTACCTGCTAGTTGCAGCTCCTCGATGAAAATGCTGCCGCTCAGGCAGGCCACTTCGAAGACCCCTCGCTCTGCACGCAGCACCAAGCCGGGTAGCCCTGTCCCGTCACCGACACTCGTCCGGTAGAGTTTAAGCGTTTGTCCGTTCAGGAAGGTGTAGGCCCCGGGCCAGACCGCCAGGCCGCGTACCTGGTTGTGGATGGCCCTTGCTTCACGGTACCAGTTGATCAGGCCGTCTTCCTTTTTCAGCATGGGGGCGTAGCAGCTCAGGCTGTCGTCCTGTTGTTGCGGAGAAACTCTTCCTGCTTTGAGCCCGTCCAGGGTCTCGGCCAGCAATTCAGCCCCCAGCAGGGACATGCGATCATGCAACGCGATGATATCCTCGTTGCCGTCAATCGTTGTAGCGCTGCGAAGCAGCATGGGTCCGGTATCCAGGCCGGGATCCATCAGCATTGTGGTGACACCGGTCTCGGTCTCGCCGTTGATGATGCACCAGTTGAGCGGCGCGGCACCCCGGTAACGGGGCAGCAGCGAGGCGTGGACATTGATGCATCCCTTGGGTGGTATATCCAGCAGCGCCTTGGGAAGGATCTGGCCGAAGGCCACCACCACGATCAGGTCAGGCTTGAGGTCCAGCAAGGTTTCAATAAAGGCAAGGTCTCGCACCTTGGGCGGTTGAATAACGGGTATGCCATGTTGCAGGGCCAGTTCCTTGACCGGTGGCGGCAGAAGCTTCTGCCCCCGGCCCTTGGGCCGGTCCGGCTGGGTTACCACTGCAACCAGATTCTCGCCGCGAGCGATAAGCGTACGCAGGGTGGGGCAGGCAAACTCGGGGGTCCCCATGAAGATGATCCGCCAACCGGTCATGATGCCTCCGTGGCAGCTTCTGCCAGTCTGCGGGCTTTGCGCTGGAATAGATCGCGCTTGAGCGGAGAGAGATGGTCAACAAAGAGGATGCCGTCCAGATGATCTATCTCGTGCTGGAAGGCAATGGCCAGCAGATCATCCGCCCGCCAGACCTTCTCGTTGCCATCCAGATCCAGTCCTTTTACCACGACGGAGGCATGGCGTCGAACATTGGCGGCATACTTGGGGACAGACAGGCAGCCTTCCTCCTCATATGCCTCGCCTTCGGCGTGGACGATAACCGGGTTGAGTGCTATGATGAGCTCAGGTTGCTCGTCGTGGCCTGAAACGTCGATGACGATGATGCGCTGGTGAACACCGATCTGCGGTGCGGCCAGCCCGATGCCAGGCGCATTATACATGGTCTCGGCCATGTCCCTGGCGAGTTCGCGGATTTTCTCAGTGATGATGGTCACCGGAGCTGATTTTTTTTTGAGTTCAGGATTGGGGTAGGTAAGGATTGTGCGGATCATAGATTTCCCTGCAGCAAATTTTTATAAAGAAATAGTATATATTTTCATTTGTGAAAAATCAATTTTCATTCTTGGAACAGCGTGACTGGGGGCCTTGATGACGGAACCGCTTAAAGAAATCAGCAGCATTAAAGAGGCAGGCAGAAAAGGTTCACGCGAAGGCAATCTCAAGCATGAAGGCCTAAAAAGGCATCCGGAGGAAACAGAGGTTGACAGCGTGGATATCTCGGAAGAAGCACGCGACCGCGCCTCGGGTAAAAAACGCGGGAACATTCTTGAGTATATCGAGAATCAGGGAGATTAATTGAAATAACCCTTGTCCTGGGTATATGCCTTGTCAAAGTTTTCCAGCAGTGTGTTGATGCGGCCTTCATCAAGATTCAGAAGTTTGGCCGGTTTAGTCTCGTGGATTACCAGATCCTCTTCCGGTTCGCGTACGCCGATTCCAAGCTTGTGACAGAAGATGTTTGCCAGTCCCACTATACAGGTTAGTTTCACCTGGCTGGGATCCTCGTCTTTTTCAAATGTAAAGTGATGGTGTTGAAGGACGGCCTTCATGAGCATTTCCGGAAAATTCCATTTTTTGATCACCAACCCGCCCACCTCGGCATGGTTGTATGAGTAAACCTGCTGTTCGGCTTCCAGAAACGAAATTTCCTCATTGTAGCATTTTTCCATAACCTTCTGGAATTGTTGTTTGTCAAAGAAGTTCATGATGATCTTGCCGATATCATGAAAGAGACCGCCCAGAAAGGCCTCCTCCTCGTTGACCAGGCGGGTATTGTTGGCGATGAGACGGGCTGCCAGCCCGGCCCCAAAGGAGTGTTCCCAGAGCATCTTCTCGGTAAGCCCATAAGGCTTGTAGACCTGTTTGACCGATGCTGCCACGACCAGGCTTCTCAGTGTATTGTAGCCCAGCATCATTATGGCGTGAGACAAAGTCTGGATCTGACGCTGGCAGCCGTAGAAGGATGAATTGGATATTTTCAGGACACGTGCTGCCACTGCAGGGTCTGCAGACACAACCCTGGCGAGTTCCTCGGCGGATACCCCCTCAGATTCGATAAGCTGCATGACCTTGGTGGCGACCACCGGAATGGTAGGCAGGTCGCTGGCGTTCATGATCAATGTTTCCAGCTCTTGATTCATATTCTGCTCCTTGTACACAAGAGGGGCGCGCTTGCCATTTTAATCCTGATCTGATGTGGCATTATGGCACAAAAAAATCCAAATAATCAAGACATTAGCCTAAATAATTGAATTTTTGGAGAATGGCATGTATAATCCCCGGCCATTACAGAACCTTCCAAGGAACCCAATCTATGCAGATATTACGTAACTATGGAGCACTATTGTGCGCCGCATTGCTGCTTACCGGCTTCAGCTGGGGCTTTGGCAATGACTCATGTCAGGAAGCGCTGGAGCTTGTGGGGAAGCTGGATGCTCTCCGCAATGAATCCCAGCAGCGCCAGTCGGAAGCTAAGATATTATCCCTCTGTCCCGATGGAGGTGCCGGCCATTTCATTACCGCCTTGCAGTTTGAGCGGATCGGTAACGTGGATGGCGCCATAAGTGAATACCGTAAGGCACTGCAGCAGGAACGTTCATTTCCCCTTGCCAGTGGCAATCTGGGACTGCTCTATGCCCAGAAGGGGTTGAACGATGAAGCCTCGGTGCAGTTAGCACGTGGTCTTTCCGCAATCCCCAATCCGAATTATCACCGCGCCATGGGGCGTATTCTGGCAGAACGCAAGGTTTTCCCGCTGGCCATATATCATTACAACGAGGCTGCTCGCGAATTGACTCGTGATTCCGGGTTATTTAACAGCCTGGCGGAGATTTACGTAGCCACAGGACAGCCTGACAAAGCCCTGGAGGAATATCGGCGGGCGCTGGCGGCCGACCCCGGTAGCGATAAGGGTCACATGGGCATTGCCAGCATTCACCTGGGGCGTAACGAGCTGGACAAGGCTCTGGAGGAGTTGAAAAAAGCTGAGATATCCAACCCGCAAAACCGTGAGATCCACCTGATGAAGGCCGGCATCTACGAGAAAAAGGGTGATGCCAAACTGGCAGAATACGAAAACCTGCTGGGTGGCAAAAGCAGGGTCCCGGCACCGCCGGTTGCGAGCAGCTCCCAGCCGCTTGTTGGCGCATCAAATGCATCCGGGGATCCTGATAAAACGATTGAAACGCTGAAGAGCTCTCTTAAGGAACACCCTGGACTGGTTGACACCTATGAAAAGCTTGGTAACCTTTATCGCGCGTCCGGCAAAGATAACGAGGCTATTGCCGCGTACCGGGAAGCAGCGCATCTCAACAGCACAAACAGCGATGTTTACCTGAATCTGGGTGTTCTCTACGAAAAGCGGTCTCTGCTTGATGAGGCTGCGGTGGCTTACCGGCGAGCCATCAAGACCAAACCTGACAATAGCGATGCCCGCTTGCGCCTGGCGGATATCTACCTGGCACGTGGAAGTCAGCCCCAGGCTGTAGAGCAGTACAGTGAATTTCTTAAGTTAAAACCGGACAGTCCCGATATTCAGCTCAAGCTGGCCAGAATCTTTGCCCGAAACAATGAAACCAGCCTGGCCATCGAAAGCTATCTGGCAGTGCTGAAGCATTACCCTGACAATGTCGATGCCAACCGTGAAATCGGGATTATTTATAAAACCAAGGGGCAGAATGACCAAGCAGTGGAGCATTATAAAAAGGTGCTGGCACAGCAGAAGGATGACGTGGAGACGCGTAACTCCCTGGTCTCGATCTATGTCAAAAACAAGCAGTACGACGAGATTTCCGACCTGCTCAAAGGGACCGTGGAACTTTTTCCGGACGATCCTAACAACCACTACAAACTGGGGCTGATCTACGATTTTAAGAAGGATTACGAGAATGCCATTGCCAGCTACAAGAAAGCAGTGGAACTAAAGCCGGACCATATCCGTTCCCTGAATGCACTGGGCCGGCTGTATATGAAAACCGGCAGGCTCAGCGAGGCAAAAGAGATTCTTGAAACTGCTAAAATGGCCGATCCCAACCAGGAAGAGAGCTCGGTCCTATTGAACAATATCCGCGATGACTTCGATCCCGAGCCTCGCAAGATCAGCAAGTCTAAAAAAAGCAAGTCCAAGAAGTCCATGAAAAAGTCCAAGAAGTCGAAGAAGTCCAAGAAGGGGGCAAAATCCTCCAAGACTTCAAAAACCGGCTCCAAGGATAAAGCTAAAACTAAAAAGCCGTAAACTTGAGAAACGAAATCAGTCAAGGAAACGGTTGGCTGCTAATTTTATATGACACGTTCACCGGTTCGGCGGTAACGGATCGTCCCGGGCCTTTTTTCCGACGCTTTACCCCTTACGCCGATGCCTGGACACTGATATGACAGAAAAAAGCAGCACACTACAGTACTTCCCACATGATATCCAGATATCGGCTCAACACTGGCGCTCCCTGGATCTGGGAGCGCTTTCGCGTACCATTGCCGAGCGAGGCATTCCCGCCATTATCTTTTATCGTCAGCTTGCCCTGAAACTGAATCGGCAGCGCACCTCGGGGCAACCGCTTGTCCATGCCGGTCAGCTCAATCTGTTCGTTACCCTGCAAAAGATCTATCGCCACCTTATCGATGTGCTGGCTGAGGCTCAACAACCGGATGTACTTCAGGATGCCCTCCGCCGTAGCGGTGTGGATCCGAACGGGGCTGAGACTATTCAGCTGCTGGCACATTTTGTTGATCTGTTTCCGCCGCAGGATGTCCTGGCTGGTGTTGCTGATCCGGCTGGTTGGCTTGGCCGTAGCGACACCGCTCTTAAACGGAAGCAGGCCATGCTGAGGGAGCTGCTGCTGCTCAGGACGGCTGCCGAGAACCCGGCTATCGACAGCTTCCGAAGGATACTTGACGACCGCGAACTGGCAAAGGCTTCGCCCTACCTGGAACTGATGGATGGTATGGATGCCGCTTTAGCACAAGGGCCGCTGTTGACGGGGCTGGACATGACACTGGTTGAAGCCCTGCGTGCCCCCATTAAGGCCGCACCTGATTCCCTTTCCGGTCAGGTTGGTTTCATCCGTGATCATTGGAATGTATTGCTTCCGACAGAACTGCTGCAAGAGGTGGCCATCGCCTTTGATATCCTCCTTGAGGAGGAGCGGGAGTGGGGCGGAGCGGGCGAGCCCGGTCCGCCGCCGGTGATGGAGTTCGGCCGACATGGGCTGCACGGTGGTGCGGGAGGCGTGGGCGCCGACGGCAGCTCGGTCTTTGCCGGCTACGATTATCCCGAGTACGAACATTTTTCCCCGGATGCCGACTGGATGTCCAATGTGGTCATGATGGCCAAGATGGTCTACGTCTGGCTCGAACAGTTGAGCCGACAATATGGGTACTCCATCACCCGGCTCGACCAGGTGCCTGACGCTGAATTGGGCCGTCTGGCGGCTGCAGGTTTTACCGGATTGTGGCTGATCGGTGTCTGGGAACGTTCGCCCGCTTCCCAGCGTATCAAGCAGTTGTGCGGCAACCCCGACGCCATCGCCTCGGCCTATTCGCTCTTCGACTATGAAGTTGCCGCCGACCTGGGCGGCTGGGCAGCCTTGGGCAGCTTGCGGGAAAGGGCGCTCAAGCTCGGCATCCGTCTGGCCAGCGACATGGTTCCCAATCACACCGGAATATCATCCCGCTGGGTTGTCCAACACCCGCACTGGTTCGTGCAGACGGACTATCCTCCATTTCCCACCTATCAGTTCAATGGAGAAGACCTTTCACATGACAGCGATGTCTGTATCCAGATTGAGGACGGCTACTGGACCAAGACCGATGCCGCGGTGGTGTTCAAGTACCATGATCGCCGCGATGGCCGCACTCGATACATCTATCATGGCAACGACGGGACCAGCATCCCCTGGAACGATACCGCCCAACTCAACTACCTGATCCCCGAGGTGCGCGAGGCGGTCATCCAGACCATTCTGCATGTGGCCCGCAATTTCCCGATCATCCGTTTTGACGCTGCCATGACCCTGGCCAAGAAGCATTACCAGCGCCTGTGGTACCCGGTGCGCGGTCTGGGGGGCGGCATCCCGTCCCGTGCCGAGCATGGCATGAGCCGCGAGGAGTTCGACGCCGTATTCCCGGTGGAGTTCTGGCGCGAGGTGGTGGATAGGGTTTCAGCCGAGGTGCCGGATACGCTGCTGCTGGCCGAGGCCTTCTGGCTGATGGAGGGCTATTTCGTAAGGACTCTGGGCATGCACCGCGTCTATAACAGCGCCTTCATGAACATGCTCAAGACCGAGGAAAACGCCAAATACCGCCAGACCATCAGGAATGTCCTGGAGTTTAACCCCGAGGTGCTCAAGCGCTTCGTGAATTTCATGAACAACCCGGACGAAAAGACCGCTGTGGAGCAGTTCGGCACCCAAGGGAAATACTTTGGCGCCTGTGTGTTGCTGGCCACCATGCCGGGCCTGCCCATGTTCGGCCATGGCCAGATCGAGGGCTATCACGAAAAGTATGGCATGGAATACAAACGCGCCTATTGGGATGAAGGTGTGGATGCCGGATTGGTGCGTGGCCATGAGATGTGGATCTTTCCGCTGCTTCGGCGGCGCTGGCTTTTTTCAGGGTCGGAGAACTTTGTGCTGTATGACTTCCAAGCCGGCAGCAGGGTGGATGAGAACGTCTTTGCCTA
>MHXL01000084.1 GCA_001824455.1 Desulfuromonadaceae bacterium GWB2_53_15 | reverse complement strand
AATGTGCGATCTGGATCATTTTAAGCTCGTCAACGACACCTACGGGCACCAGACCGGTGACGTGGTTCTGAAAAGGTGCGTAGCGACCATCTGTGCCACCATTCGTCAAGGTATTGATTGGGTCGCCCGTTATGGAGGAGAAGAGTTTGTGATTGTCCTGCCGGAAACAGATCAACCGGGGTGCTCTATCGTTGCGGAGCGCCTGAGGGAGCGGATTGCTTCCGAAGCGATTGAAGTCGAAGGTGGGATTATTACACAGACGGTCAGTTTCGGGGCGGTGACAGTGGAACCGGCTGAAAGCAATAGAAACAGGTCGCTTGAAGAGGTTTTCAACCTGGCTGACCTCTGTTTGTACCAGGCCAAGGAACAGGGCAGGAACAGGGTTGTCTCGGCAGAGATGTGAAGTGTGCAGTGCATTTAATTGTGACAGGACTGCTCCGGTCAAACACTTCTCCCGGATTCATTTTTATTTCAAGGTGACTACCGATGCAGGTAACTGTAAAGCTTGTTGCTTCGTTCAGGCTCAAATGGTTCAAGGAGGCAACTCAGGACTACCCCCATGGTGTCGAAATTCTCGATATTGTAAATGAGATCGGTATTCCGGTAAATGAGCTCGGCATTGTATTGATTAACGGTCACCATGCCTCTCTCAAGGATAAATTACAAGATGGTGATACCGTTTCCCTTATGCCTCTCATTGGTGGAGGATAACTGTTGACGGCAGTGAGAAACGAAGTAAAACATTCGGGATCATGGATAAAGAAACAAATCACTTATTGCGGAGAACATTATGATTATTCTAGGTGAGAAATCAAAAAATGATCCATCTGCAGTTCTGTATCATCGTTGCACTATCGATCTGGATACTCAAACAATTACTTTCGAAGATCTTCCCTGCAGAAATCTGGAAGATGTAATGGGTGGTTTCGGGCGCTCCTTTCAGGTACTGGCGGAAAGGAAGATCGAGAATGCATATTGTCGGGAAAATCCGCTGATCGTAAATACGGGGCTGTTGACCGGCACCAGTGTCATGACCGGTTTGCGCGCTTATTTTTCGGCCTACAGCCCTCTTAAGCAGTCCGGCAAAGGGCTGCCGGCCGCCATGTGGTCTGCCGGAAGCGGAAATTTCGGCAATAAACTGAAATGGACCGGGATTGACGAAGTGATCTTTGAAAATTGCTCTCGCAGTCCGGTTTATGCCGTGCTGCGTGAAGGCGAGTTGGGGCCTTTGGTAGAGTTAATACCGGCCGATCATCTGCTGGGTCTTTCGGGACACGAAAAGATCATGTCCTTGCAGAAAGATTACAGCAATGCACATTTTGCGGCTATTGGGCCTGCCGGAGAAAACTATCAGTCAGTTTATATGGGGGCTGTCATCCTGAGCACTGATAATCAGCTGAAATCGGGTGAGCCCAAAAACCGTTTTGCTGGGCGTGGCGGCATGGGAAGCATGATGGGATATAAAAATCTGCTTGCCATCGTGGCCCAAAGCAGCGACAAGCCGGGCAAGATCACCCCTGCGATGCGCGACGTAAACCATGACGTTCTCAAAAATGGTGGTTCCGCGCGGTTCCAGCCGGTAAGCCAGGGGGGGGGCGGCGGCACCTGGGCCAATATCGAGGTATTGCAGGCCTTTCATGCCGTGCCGATGAACAATTTTCGCCCCAAGGGCAACGACGATGTAGAACAGCAGTTTCGGGACCATGTCGAAAAAGACTTCGAGGTTGTCAGCGAGGGCTGTTATCGTTGCGGCATTCGTTGCCATAATAACCTTTTTAACCGAAACCCGGATGGCAGCCGGGGGCCACTTGCGGCAAAATACGATTTTGAACCGCTCATCCTGTTTGGTTCGAATCTTGGCCTTTATGACGCTGCCCAGACGTGCGAATTGATTCACCTCTGTGATCAGCTCGGCATGGATGCCATCTCGCTCGGAGCTACTCTGTCGTATGTGCTTGATTATAACGAACGGCACCCTGAGAAACCTCTTTTCAACGGTGCCACCTTTGGGCAGTTCGATGCCATAAGGGCTTTGATGGAAGAAACCGGCAGGGGAGAGCGCGAGGAGATCGGCAAGGGGGTTAAGCGTTTATCCGAACAGCTCGGGGAAACTTCCTATGCCGTACATGTCAAGGGGCTGGAACTCCCGGCATATCTGCCGGAAACAAATCCCGGCTATATTTTCGCAATTGCCGGCGGACATATGTCCATGGGAACCCACATGCTGCTTGCCAAGGAAGGAAAGTGCAGCGTCGAGGAGTGGGTGCAGGTCATAACCACCCAAGGGCTGCTCCAGGTTGGCTACGACATGCTTGGTTTATGCAAGTTCGTGGGCGTGGGTATGGGGCATGATCTGATCGTCAGGGCGACCAGGGAGGCGACCGGACTTGAGTTTACTTCCGCGGAAATAGTGGCGGCAGTTCGGCGTGCTTATCTGAGAGGACTTGCGCTGGAACTCCGTCAAGGTTTTGAAGATGCGGAGTATACTCTGCCTGCGCAAATCATTGACAGCCCGAATCCCAATGTGACGCTCCCCAATTTCATAACGGCCGAGTTTATTGCTCAGCTCAAGCTAAGGGTCTGGTCCGTGTTTTTGCCGGAAATGGAAGGGCTGCTGCCTGATTTGGATTAGTTGTCTTATTCCACATTAATCTGGCATTAATTGGGTACAGGCATCTTGCCTGTGTTTCAAGTGGGGTTAAACCCCGCTTGAATAGGCAGGCTGGAAGCCTACCCTCCCAAAATGTAATCTGAAAGCATAACAGAATTAGCAGAGCAGAGTGAGAGGGAACTTATGGATATTTTCGGTAAACAGTTTATTGATGGGAAGCGCGAAGCTTCGTCGGGGATTACCTTTGTTGCATGTGATGCGGTGAGCGGAGAAACGCTTCCCCACAAGATTTCTACCGCCACGGAAGCTGAAGTCCGGTCTGCTGCCGAGGCTGCTGCCAGGGCCTATCCAGTTTATCGCAAGACCGGGCTGGAAGAACGTGCCGGTTTTCTGGAGGCGATAGCCAAAGAGATAGATTCCCTTGATGACAGTTTCATCAGCATGGTTATGGCCGAGACCGGGCTATTGGAGGCGCGGGTGCGAGGAGAGCGTGCTCGTACAAGCAACCAGCTGCGGCTGTTTGCAGCTGTGGTCAGGCGAGGAGACTTTCTTGGTGCTCGTATCGACAGTGCTCTTCCGCAACGGGAGCCCTTGCCTCGTCCGGATATCCGCCAGTATCGCATCGGCTTAGGCCCGGTTGCCGTATTTGGCGCCGGCAATTTTCCACTGGCATTTTCAGTTGCCGGAGGCGATACGGCGTCGGCCCTTGCAGCAGGCTGTCCGGTAATTGTGAAGGCGCATTCCGGACATCCTGTTACCTCGGAGCTTGTCGGGCAGGCAATTGTCCGTGCCGTGGAAACTTGCCGCATGCCGAGTGGCGTGTTTGGAATGCTCTTCGGAGACAATTCCGGAGAACCTTTGGTGCTGGCTCGCGAGATCAAGGCAATTGCCTTTACCGGTTCACTTCGCGGTGGTCGCGCACTGAATGAAATTGCTGCGCGCCGTCCCGAGCCGATCCCGATGTTTGCCGAAATGTCCAGCATCAACCCGGTCATTGTCCTGCCAGGTGCCTTGAAAGAGCGCTCCCAGGCAATTGCGACCGGAGTAGCCGCTTCGGTCACGCTTGGAGCGGGGCAGTTCTGCACCAATCCGGGACTGATCATCGGGTTTAGCGGTGACCTTTTTGAACACTTCTGCCAACAGTTGGGAGAGGAAATGGGGAAGCGGGATCCCAGCGTAATGCTCAACCGCACGATACTCACAAACTACCAGGATGGCGTCACACGCATGGCGCAGATATCCGGAGTCGAACTGTTGGCATCCGGACCATCTGATCTTGATCGAGCTCAAACGTGCCTGTTTCGAGCCAGTGCCACGCTCCTGAAAAAGACCGGGCATCCTCTGGAGGCGGAGGTGTTTGGGCCGGCCACCGTTGTCGTGGCATTGAAGGATCTTCAGGAACTGCTTGATCTGGCGCCTCGACTGAATGGGCATCTCACCGCAAGCGTCTTTGCCGGTTCTGCTGATGCCGAAAGCTGCGGCCCCTTGGTCGATGCCTTGGAACCTCGTGTCGGACGTATTATTCTCAACGATTACCCGACCGGAGTCGAGGTCTGTGATGCGATGGTGCATGGCGGACCCTACCCGGCATCATCGGACAGCAGGTTTACCTCGGTTGGATCCCTGTCAATAGACCGTTTTTTACGACCGGTCTGTTATCAGGGCTATCCCGACTCCATGCTGCCCTCCGCACTTCAAGACAAAAACCCGCTCGGTATTCGCCGACTTGTCAACGGCTGCTGGACAAGCGATCCCATCTGTGGTGTGCAACTTGCCGAAAATAGATAGATCTATGTTTGGGATGGGCAGATGGGGCTAATCTCCTTTCTTAGAGAACATGCCTCCGGGATATTGTTGCCCTGGCACAGTCAGCTGGCTGCTGCGGAGCATTTTGGCCTGACCTGTTCGGAAGTTGAAAAAATTGCATTGGAAAATGGCCTTCTGCCAGCCCGTTACCAGCGAAACATGCATTCGATTTCATGTGAACAGCAGTTGCGTCTTTTTTGCAGCAGGGTAGCGGTTGTCGGGTGTGGCGGCCTGGGAGGGTACGTCATAGAGGAGCTTTCAAGACTCGGTATCGGCAACATCGTGGCGATAGACCCGGATGTCTTCGCAGAACATAATCTGAACCGGCAATTGCTGTCCAGCCTGTATAATATCGGCAAGCCCAAGGTTGATGAAGCCGTGCAGCGGATAAAGACGATTAATCCGGCTGTGGTTGTTACGCCTGTGCAGACGGCATTCAGTCAGGAGAACGGGCATAAACTGTTTCAGGGTGCAGATGTGGTGGTTGATGGCCTGGACAGTGTAATGGCCCGCCTGGAGTTGGCGGAAGTCTGTACGGAACTGGAGATTCCTTTGGTCCATGGATCGATTGGCGGCTTTTTCGGTCAATTGGTTACACAGCTGCCCGGTGACGGAACGATTCAAAAAATTTACCATGACAGGAAGGAAGGAAAGGGTGTTGAGGAGCATTTGGGCAACCCTGCCTTTATGCCTGCAGTAGTAGCAAGCATGGAAGTAGCCGAAGTATGCAAGATCATTTTGGGGTATGGCAATCTTATGCGCTGGCATGCACTGATCATTGATCTGATGCATATGGAATTTAGTGAAATATCCGACTGAAAACGGGTTGTTTAGCAGATTGTCAAGGGATCCCCTTCCGCACACTGGAAGGGGATTTTTTAATAAAAAACATTCTTGGTGGGGATTAAGTCACTTCTTGGCTTGTTTTCCGACAGATGAAATGCGATTACCGGCCTATGTTGACCTACTAGTTTTTACCATTGATTGTAACAATTTTTGAAGAGATGTTGTTGCCTGTATTCGGGTCAGGCGTAGAGCTGGTCACCGTTGCTGTATTTGTGACTATGCCGCGCGAGCCCTTAACAGTCTCGCTGATATTGAAACTCGTGCTTTGGCCGACCGTCAACGTACCCATAGTGCATGTCAGTGTGTTGCCGCTCCTAGAGCATCCTCCTGTATTGGAGAGATATACCGCCTGTTGAGTTGAAGGAAGCTGGTCTGTCACCACCACGGCTTGGGCATCCGATGGGCCGGAGTTCGTCACCGTTACGGTGTAGGTTATGAGCGTTGACGGCTTGTAAACGGCTTTGTCGGAAGTTTTGAAGATTGCCAAGTCGGCCAAGGCGTTGGCACTAAAACTGGCCGAGATGGTGTGATTGGCGGTGACGTTGCTGAAGGTGTAGCTGGTCACCGCACCGACAGAAGCGCCGTCAACGGTGACCGCTGAGATCTGATAGCCGCTGTTCGGAGTGATGGTGAAAGTCTGGTTTGCGCCGGAATTCACTGCCACCGCACCCGTGGGCGAAATGGCGCCGCCGCTGCCTGCAGTGGCTGTGATGGTGTAAGTAATTGCGGTGAAGGCAGCCGAGATGGTGTGATTGGCGGTGACGTTGCTGAAGGTGTAACTTGGTACTGCACCGACAGAGGTGCCGTCAACTGTGATCTCTGAGATCTGATAGCCGCTGTTCGGTGTAATTGTAAAAGTCTGGT
>MHXL01000083.1 GCA_001824455.1 Desulfuromonadaceae bacterium GWB2_53_15 | reverse complement strand
GTGATGATCAGGCCGAAAATAGTCGGTTTGACCAGACCCTCAATCAGATCCTGGAAGACCATGAATTGGGGTATGCCCTTGATGTACATGGTGGGGTTGATGCTGTAGGTCGAGGCGATAATATAGCCCCCCAGAAGGGAGATTGCATCGGCCACGATCGTCAACAGCGGCATGGCCAGCAGCATGGCCTTCACTCGCGGCGCCACCAGGCGCTGAACGATGTCGGTCCCCTCCACCCGCATGGCGTCCACCTGTTCGGTGACCACCATGGTGCCCAGTTCAGCCGTGATAGCCGAACCGACCCGGCCGGCCACCATCAGCGAGGCAAGCACCGGCCCCAGTTCCTTGATCATGGTCACCGCCACCATGCCGCCCACATAGCTGGTGGCGGCAAAGGGCTTGAGCTGGATCAGGGCCTGCAGCGCCATGACCATGCCGGTGAACAGTCCGGTCAGGATACAGATAAACAGGGAGGAAAAACCGAGCTTGTCAAACTGGATGGCGAATTCGCGGTAATAGAAGGGTCGCCGGAGCATACGCACGAACGTACGCCCGGCCAGCAGAAAATAGTTCTGCAACTCATGGAAGAAATGCAGCAGGAGTTTGTCGATTACGGCAATGTTCATAGCAACCCATTTGATTGAAGAATTTCAGGCACGATGAAGATGCTGCTTTCATGGTTGATGCTTTTTAGCCATTACGAAAAGCGAACTGATCATGGGATAGATCCCGATCTGCCCGAGCCTGTTGTCATAAAGGCTTGTGTGTCTAATGCTGAATTGAGCTTTTGACTGCATCTTGTCGAAAAGTGAGCCGTTATCCGCTGTGAATGTAGTCAACCACCTGCAGTCGAGCTTGATGCTGCTAGCGAGCGTATTACAAACCGAATCAACGGCAAAAACATTCTCATATGGCCTGTTCAGCAGTGTAGCTGATGACAGCCTTTTATCTCTTTCAAAGATCATCGGGCTAATAAAGTCATTAGTCGTATATCTTTTATAATAATACTCGGTTGACTGGTCATACAACAGCAAGCTGTTGCTAGCCATGCGATTAACGTAGCGCATATGTTTATCCGCCAGGATAAAGACGGAACAGAACGACCCTCGAAAGTTATAGACCCAGCGAGTGTTTTGCAGCCCCAAGGAGGCGACAACACATATCACAATACTAAATAACAGATATTGAGAACTCGTGGAATTCAGTTTCAACGAGAGGTGAGACGTAGCAATCGCCGTCCAGAAGCATGCAGCTGCCATGGCGGAATAAAGATAGCGCATCTCATCAGAGGGATATACTACGAAAAACAGCAGTTCACAGACAAGCCAGCCGGAAGCAAACAAAAACAGATTGTTGCGAACGGCACTTTTTCCCGCTATCAGCGCACTAATCGCGCCGATTGCCAATGGGCCCCACATCTGCGTTGCAAAAGTTTTCAGGAGTTCGAGCGGCACAGATCCACTGGGGTGATATATAGGCAGCCCTTTGTCAAAGAACACTGCATAGGGAACAACTGCTGCCAGAGCTGCCAGCACTGTGGCATAGAGTTTGATATCCCGGTTCCTGGTAATGACTAGGTAATACAGAAACAGAATAGGGATGATTTTGGCTGGAGCCTTCGTCTTGTCGGCAACAATTACTAGGAGCAGCAGTAAAAGACAATAGAGAGTCTTTTTCATCCCATCGTGCCGTGTGTCATCGCATAGGACAAGGAACACTGCAAAAGAAGCCGCCTTGAAGAAAAGTTCCAGCGCTTCTGACTCGTAGATCCAAGCATTAACAATAAAAACAGGCGGCAAGGTAGAGAAGAACAACAGCAGCATTATGGTTAAGCTTTGCTTCACATGGTAGCGAACGGCCACCGAGACCATTATCCAGCACGCGGCAATCACGAAGAGCAACTTGAACATGCGATGATACTGCGGGACTTCGCCGAACATGGCGGTACAGAGTTTCGAAAACAGGATTAAAACGGGACGATTGGCTACCGTAAAAGTCTTTGGCAACAGGTTGAAAATATCCTTGAAGTTTTCCAATATGGTCGAGGCATCCGCCCTCTCAAGGACATTGATATCGTCATACCAGAACCAAGGCAGGTTTTCGCAGAAAAAATAGTAGTAGCAATATACCATCACCGTCAGCACGAGCAGCGGAAGGAAGCGCTCTACACGGCTAGACCCGGCTCCCGGCGAGGCAACATGTTTAATCACGGTCTTCAACATGGCTGACATTTATAGTGTTCCTTACGATGAACCTGGGACGTTTCTTGACCTCGTCGAAGACCCTGCCGAGATACTCGCCGACCACACCGAGACAGAGCATCAACCAACTGCCGGTTATCAGGATAAGCAGGATCACGGTAGTAAATCCGGACACCGCTCTGCCAGAGCCATAAATGTAAAGGGTGTGACAGCCTAGCAAAAGGGCAAACACAAGAAAAACCAGGCCGGACAGACTTACAAACGACAATGGCACAGTGGAAAAGGAGGTCACAGCATTAATGAATAGCTTAGTCAGCGAGAAGAACGACCAACGCGATGTGCCGCCGATCCGTTCCGCTACCATGAACGGGATGCGCACCTTGCGAAAACCGACCCATTCCGTCAATCCCCTGAAAAACGGTTTCCTCTCTGCCAGTGTGAGCAGCACAATGACTACTTTGCGATCAATCAGCTTGAAGTCCGAGGAGTTGGCGATGTTGACTCCGGAAATGCAGTTCATTACAAAGTAAAACAGTTTGGCCGACGTTTTATAGAAAAGGGACTCCTCGCCGCGAAAGGTCTTTACCGCCTCGACAACATCGGCATCGCCACGGCACCAAATTTCATACATGCGCGGGATCAGCTCGGGCGGATGTTGCAGGTCCGCATCCATGGTGATCACGGCTGCACCTCTAGCAATACGCAGACCGGCCAGCAGCGCGGCTTCCTTGCCGAAATTCCTGCTCAACTGGAGGGCTACTATGGCCGGATAGCGTACGGATTCCTCCATAATGACGGACCAAGTGTCGTCGTAGGAACCATCGTCAATCAGGATGATTTCATAGGGTTGGTTGAGATCGGCGAGGGTCCGATCCACCTGGGCGAGCATCTCGCCCAGGTGCGCACCCTCTTGGAATACCGGAAGGACCGCTGACAATATGGGCCGTTGCCGATCAGACATGATTGCTCGCACATATCGCCAGCGAGGTATGGGGCAGCCAGATGTTGAGTTTTTCCAGTCGCTTTGGCGGCGTGAGGTTCAGTTTGGCTGCTACAAGCTTTAAAGGAAATGCGTGTGGGTACGGCAGGGAGCGGGCCTCCCTGAAACCGCATTGTTTGAGCAGGCCCACCAGAGAGTATCGGTTGAAGAAAAGAACATGCTCGGGAACCTTGAACGAAGGCCAGGATGCGCGCATCAGGACTCGCCAGAAATTTCCTATATCCGGAGTGATGATCAATAAGCGCCCCCCTCGATTCAAGTTGACCATGATACGCTCTATGAAAGCTTTAGGGTGATAGACATGTTCCAGCACCTGGCTCATAACGATGCAGTCGAATCGGCTGTCTGCGGGCAAATCGCTACAACCGCCGTGTATCACGCAATCTGCGAATTTTGCAGCGTTAACAGCAGCACTGCGCGACATTTCGGTACCTACCCGGTAGTCGAAATAAGCGCGCGCCTCATCCAGAAAAAATCCGTGCCCCACCCCGATCTCCAGCAGGGAGCCGCCCGTGAGTCCCGCAGCCGCCATAACCTTGATAAAGCGTCTGAACGTCAGTCGCAGGGCCTGTTCCTGCATGGTGTAATCAACGTATCCGACCGTTTCACTACCGAAATAACTGTCATCGCCATACAGCTCCATCATATGCTCTTCACGGAGCCGAGGGTCCATGTAGTGGAACCCGCAGGCCGTACACGTCACGACCCTGTAGGGGGCAACCAGATGATAGAGGACTTTTTTACCGGCAGCACTACAGATTGGACAATTGGTGTATTCGTGTCTCTCGTCAAGCTGTTCCAATGAATCGCCCATGTCAGATCTCCCGTATGGAATTTGCAAGCGACATGAGCATTACAACGCCACCGCCACCGCCTCGGACGCCTCGTTGATGAAGGTGAACTCCATCTCCTTGCGCACATTGTCGGGGATATCCTCCAGATCATCCCGATTGCGATCAGGCGCTATGATCTTGCGCACGCCGGCCCGGTGGGCGGCCAGCACTTTTTCCTTCAGTCCGCCGATGGCCAGCACCCGGCCGGTCAAGGTTATCTCGCCGGTCATGGCTACACCCCGCTTGGCCGGCCTGTCCGTCAGTAGAGACACCAGGGTCGTGACCATGGTCACGCCCGCCGAAGGGCCGTCCTTGGGAATGGCGCCCGAGGGGACATGGATGTGAATTATCTTGTTGTCAAAGGCGTCGGCGGCAATGCCAAAATCGCTGTAGTGGGCTTCCACATAGGAAAGCGCCGCCCGGGCCGACTCCTTCATTACATCCCCCAGAGAGCCGGTCAGGATCAGCTCCGGCTTGCCCGGCATGCTGGTGGCCTCCACAAACAGGATGTCGCCGCCGGTCTCGGTCCAGGCCATGCCGGTCACCACCCCCACCCGGTCATTCTCGGCCGCCACTTCGTTGTGAAACTTGCGTGGGCCCAACAGTTCCGAGACAACTTCCGGGGTGATGGTTTTGCGCGGTTCCTTTTTCTGGGTGATCTCCTTGGCCACCTTGCGGCAGATGGAGGCGATGGTGCGCTGCATGTTGCGCACGCCGGCCTCGCGGGTGAAGTCGCTGATGACCTTGTTAAGAGCTTCGTCGCTGAAGGCAAGTTCGTAGTCTTTGAGACCGTTTTCCTCAATCTCGCGCCGGATGATGAAGTTTCGTGCGATATGCAGCTTTTCCTCGCTGCTGTAGCCGGCCAGGCGGATAACCTCCATGCGGTCCTTGAGCGGTCCGGGGATCGGGTCGAGCTGGTTGGCGGTGGTAATGAACATCACCTTGGACAGGTCAAAGGGCACATCCAGGTAATGATCCTGGAAGGAGAAATTCTGCTCCGGATCCAGTACCTCCAAAAGCGCACTGGCCGGGTCACCGCGAAAATCCAGCCCCAGCTTGTCGATCTCGTCCAGCATGAAGACAGGATTGTTGGAGCCGCAGCGGAAGATCTCCTTGATGATCCTTCCCGGCAGGGCGCCGATATATGTGCGGCGATGGCCGCGGATCTCGGCCTCGTCACGCACCCCGCCCAGTGAGATCCGCACGAACTTGCGACCCAGTGAGCGGGCAATGGATTTGCCCAGGCTGGTCTTGCCTACGCCCGGCGGGCCGACAAAACAGAGCACCGGCCCCTTCATGTTTTCCTTCAGCGAACGGACCGCCAGAAATTCCAGGATACGCTCCTTGACCTTGGTCAGGTCATAGTGGTCCTCATTGAGGATCTCCTCGGCCCTGACCATGTCCAGGCTGTCCTCGCTGCTCTTGCTCCAGGGCATGCCGGCCAGGTAATCCAGATAGGTGCGGGAAACCGTGTATTCGGGCGAGGCGGGATTGATCCGCTCCAGGCGCTTGATCTCCGTATCGGCGATCTTGCGCACCTCCTCGGGAAGCCCGGCCTCCTCGATGCGCCGGCGCAACTCGTTCATATCAGCCACACGCGGGTCTTCCTCGCCCAGTTCATCCTGGATGTGCTTCATCTGCTCGCGCAGGATGTATTCCTTCTGATTCTTGCCGACCTTGCGGGTAACCTCGCTGGTGACCTCGTTTTTGACCTGCATGCGCTGCACTTCATTGGTCAGATGCACATAGACCTTTTTGAGGCGTTCCAGCGGATCGACCGTTTCCAGCAAATCCTGCAGATCGGCCACCGGCAGGTTGACATACAACGCCACCAGGTCGGAGAGCCGGGCCGGATTATCGATGTAGTCGATCATCTTCATGACATCGTCCGGCAAAGGCTTTCCGTAGGAGAGGGATATTTTCAGAAGGGCGTTGAGGCTTTGTACCAATGCGTCGGAGACCAGGTTCTTCTCCACAAACTCCCGCACCACCTCTGCGCGGATCAGCGAAAGCGACCCATCCCGCTCCACATCCAGGATGTGCAACCGGCTGACCCCTTCAAGGGTTACCTTGAACTTGCCGTCCCCCACCTTCTTGATCTGGTTGACCCGGCACAGGGTGCCGATGTCGTAGATATCACTCAGGGAGTTGCCGTTGCCGGCATCAGGGCGGCGCAGTACGATACCTACGAATTTATCGTATTTGTCCGCCTCGGTGAAGGTCAGCAACTCACGATCATCAACAAAGACCGGAAAGATCATGTAGGGGAAGGGCACCATCTCCTTTTGGGAGTAGAGCGGGATTTTCTCGGGAATCTCAATAGTGCTGTGGGGCATGGGAGGTCCTTTAGGGGGTATTGTCTACTTGAAAACTGTACCATACTCTGACGTAGATTTAAAGCGTTCGCAGGTTCTTTGCCCTGGCAAGCAGGTAATCGGGAGCCGGCAATAGCTGTTATGTCGGGCGTCCTTCGCGAACCTTGACCTTCACCACACGGATAGTGGCCTTTGCACCTGTCAGGTCGCGGTGCAGCAGGATCAGGAAGCGAACCGTCACCAAACGGTGGATAGCGGCCTGGGTTATGCGGTACAGCCAGCGGCGAAGAGTTGAGGGCGAAGAACTGCCCAGAAGCAGCGGGCAATAGTCGGAGAGCTGCAGCGAGACGCGCACACCTTCCGCTTGCTGCTCAACGCCAAAGCGCAACTCGCCCCGCTCGCACTGGCGCGGTTGCACCAGCAATCCGCCGCATATGCGCAGCACCACGGAAGCACCCTCGGTAACAGCTGGCAGGAAACTGATCAGGCTTTTCCCCGTGCCGAACAGGCGGAACTCGATGCCGTTCGACAACGTGCAGGGGCGGATAATGGTAAAGGTGCAACTGCGGATGTAGGACAGATAGCGGCTTAACAGGGTTTGCGACGATATCTCTGTTGCCAGACTCGCTGGGAAAACGCTCCACTGAATGGAGAACACCGATGAATCCTCCACCAGCACCTGCTGGCAAGCAATCTCCTGGTCATGCAGAGAAACGCTCATCCGGTCAGCCCCTGGTCATGCGCTTGATGAGCATCTCGTGCTGAGGAAACAGCAGCATCAATTCTTCGCCACTGGCCATTTCAAAATCGTTGAAATCAAAGCCAGGGGCGACGCTGCAGCCTACCAGCGCATACTCGCCGGAGCCCGAAAGTTCGGCTCCGAACCAGCATCCGGCTGGAACGACTGCCTGGAGTTGCTCCCCCCCCTCCAGGTCACGGCCAAGTTGCAGAGTGTAATGCCTGCCCTCAGGTTCGATGACTTGCACCGCCAGCGACGCCCCCTCGTAAAAATGCCAGATCTCATCCGATTTCAAACGGTGCAGTGCTGAGATATCGCTTCCTTCCAACAGGAAATAGATCGTTGTGGAGAAGCAACGCTGCTCGTCGAAACGGTCAGGCAAGGCATTGCAGGGGATCAGCTCGCTTGAACGGTACGACTCGCGGAACCAGCCGCCTTCGGGGTGTCGGGCAAGCCCCAATTGTTCAACCCAGTAGGAGGCGCTCTGTGTGTGGAGGTGTCGGGACATATGTCAGTCTTTCCTTTGAACTTTAGATCCCCCATTCTGCCACCGGAATTAGATCTTGCAAACCATTTTCCGCCGTATAGTATGACATTTTCTTGCCTTCCAACGGAGTTGTGGCACAATGCCTTCTATGGAACCCAACCAAGGAACTGTTTTGATCTCCGGTGCAACCGGCTTTATCGGCAAACGCCTGACCAGGGCCCTGCTGGATAAGGGCTACAGGGTGCGTTGCATGGCGCGCAAGGATGCTGCTGCAATTCCGGACGGCGCAGAGATCGTAAAGGCCGACATGCTGGAACGGGCTTCCCTGGCGCAAGCCATGGAGGGGATTGACACCGCCTTCTACCTGGTGCATTCCATGGCCGGTGGACGGGGCGGTTTTGAACGGCGCGACCGCGAGGCAGCCGGGAATTTCGTCCGCGCCGCCGAAAAAGCCGGCGTGCGGCGAGTCATCTACCTGGGCGGACTGGGCGAAACCGGCGACGACCTGTCCGAGCACCTTAAAAGCCGCCTGGAAGTGGCCGATATCCTCCGCTCCGGGAAATTCGCCACCACCTTTCTGCGAGCAGCCGTGATCATCGGCGCCGGCGGGGCTTCATTCGAGCTGGTGCGGGGACTGGTGCAACGCTTGCCGGTGATGATCACCCCCCGCTGGGTATCCACCCGCTGCCAGCCCATAGCGGTGGACGACGTGATCGCCTATCTTGCCGGTTGTCTGGCAAATGAACATACGGCCGGCGGCACCTACGATATCGGTGGACCTGACATCCTGACCTACCGTGAAATGATGGAACACTTTGCACGTCTGGAAGGGAAGCGTTTGTGGATCCTGCCGGTACCGGTACTGACCCCCAAGCTTTCCTCATACTGGGTCGCCCTGTTCAGCACGGTCCCCCCGTCGGTCTCCATGCCGCTCATTGAAGGACTGAGCACCGAGGTCGTCTGCCGGGACAATTCCATCCAGACGCTGGTCCCGCTGCAGTTGACGCCCTACGATGTGGCGGTGCAACGAGCTCTGGAAGAAGAGTCAACTACTCCAGCATCACTACAGCAGTGAGAACATCATAGCGGAAGGAGAAACAACCATGAAGAAGATCGGAGTTGTTCTGTCAGGATGCGGCGTGCGTGATGGCAGTGAGATCCATGAGGCTGTCTTTACCCTGCTGGCCATTGACCGGCACGGCGCTCAGGCGGTCTGCATGGCGCCCAATGCCGACTTTCCAGTAACCAACCACCTGACCATGCAGGACAGCGAAGAGAAGCGCAATGCCCTGGTGGAGTCGGCCCGCATAGCCCGCGGCGACATCCGGGACATCAAGGAGGTCAAAGCGGCCGAACTGGATGCCATTATCTTCCCTGGTGGTTTCGGCGCTGCCAAAAACCTGTGCGACTTCGCCATGAAGGGAGCTGCGGCATCGATCCA
>MHXL01000082.1:3430-5194 GCA_001824455.1 Desulfuromonadaceae bacterium GWB2_53_15 | reverse complement strand
ACATGTGCTGAATGATCTCCATGGATTTGGCAACGGATGTATCCAGGAATTCCTGGTTGAAGATTGGCTGGCCATAGAAAAATCCGAGTCGTTGCGTGAAAAGTCCCAGAGTGTTCAAAGGTTGCCGCCACTGGTGGGCGATATTGCCGATCATCTCTCCCATGGCAGCCTGACGACTTTGCTGTATGAGCATCTGTTCTTTTTCGCGAAGGGTTTCTGTGGCCCGCAGACGCTCTACGGTTTCCTCGCGCAAGGCCCGTTCCGCTGCCTGGCGGCAGGTTTCCCGGACGATGTTGTCGAGGGCGAAAGAAACGTCCGCACCAATCTGTTGGAGCAGTTCGACCTGTTGCTGGTCGAAAAAGTCCTTTTTCTCGGCATAGAGAGTCATGGCTCCGATGACCCGTCCCTCCTGTTTCAGGGCAATACTCGCCGAAGCGCGAAAGCCGTGGGTCCGGCCCTTTTCATGCCAGGGACGAGTGATCGGGGAACCCAGAAAGTCATTGCAGATGTAATAGGAGCCTTCCCGAACCGAGAGGCCGGTCGGCCCGATACCAGCCGGTTCATCGGTGATCGTGATTTTGAGGTCGTCCAGATAGCCGGTCGCCCCTTTGGAGGCCGCTACATTCAGTGCACCGTTATTTTCGTCCACCAGGCCGACCCAGGCCAGCTTGAAGCTGCCGTCCTCCACGGCGATCCGGCAGATATCGTTAAAAAGGGTCTCCCGGTCCTTGGTGCGGACGATGGCCTGGTTGGTTTCGGATAGCACAACATAGAGCTGATTCAGGCGCAGAACGCTTTCTTGCGCTGTTACCCGCTCGACAATCTCAAGCTGTAGATTATGAATAGTATCTGCCAGTTCCTTCGTTCGTTCCGTGACCCGGTTTTCAAGCTCATCGTTCAACTTTTTCAGCGTTTCCTCGGCCCGGCTGGATTCCTCCCAGGCCCGCGCCAATTCCTGGTTCTGGACATGGAGTTCCTCGCTTTGCATCTGGAGTTCCTCGCTTTGCGCATGGAGTTCCTCGCTTTGCTCCTGGAGTTCTTCATTGGCTGACTGGAGTTTGCTGTAGGCTTCCTTGATCTCCCTGAAAAGGAGGTCATAGGGTCTCACCAGCCCGGTCTCGATCAGGGCTTTGTAGATAAGGAAGAATCCGGCTAACTTGAGAAAGTGGCCCACCATGTTGCTGATGCCGTAGACGTCGGTGTAGATGGTGAAGGCGAGCTCAGCGGCAATGAACAGGGCGATGGCAGCGGAAATGAGCCGCAGCACCTGCCGTTCGAAGAATTCGCTCTTCCTCCGCATGAAGAAGAGAGCCCCCAGGAACATAAAGGAGATGAAGTATTCACTCCCCTTTTTGAACGGTGTGAGTCCCTTCCCTTCCACGAAGCAATCAGGGAAGACCCCGCCGAAAACGGCTGCAAGAAGGAGTGTGGTGGTGACGAGGAATAGCGCCATGGCAAGCCCCCCCCGCAGCTTGCGGCCGAGGAGGAAAGGGGCGGCGAACAGGGAGAAGCTCTGTAGATAGCGCCCAACAATCCAAAGCTGAGTGGCAAGGTTGGGGCCGTATCCGGGAAAGACCCCAATACCCTTGTAGGCAAGGGTGTGAAGCAGGTCGATGGTGCCGACGAAGAGGGAGGCGATGCCGACGAGGAGGAAGTAGTTGTTGTTCAAGATGCGACGGGTGTTCCAGGCAATGATGAAGATCCCGCTCGCGACGATGACTGTGAAGATCTCGACGAGGGAATGAAAGAGCAGATAGTTGTAAC
>MHXL01000082.1:3144-3423 GCA_001824455.1 Desulfuromonadaceae bacterium GWB2_53_15 | reverse complement strand
CAGGTAGAGTCCGACTAGCGCTGCCGCACAGCTGAACAGGGAAAGCGGTTTGACGAACTTAGATTCTTGATCGTTCATTTAACGACGTACCTCCGGAAAGTTCGTCTGCACTATTTCAAGACTGCTGGTTTTATTCGGTTTTCAGGACTTCTATTCGAACGACATGAAGACGCCTGCTTCGTCATACTCGGTTACCCGCGCACCGGAAACTTTTGCCGCAGCAGACCACGATCGGACACCCCCGGGAGAGACCAGCACCGTATCTATTACTAAAAAAAC
>MHXL01000082.1:1189-3066 GCA_001824455.1 Desulfuromonadaceae bacterium GWB2_53_15 | reverse complement strand
CATGTAGCCCGCATCAAAACATCGAGCAGTTTGTCGGTCGTGGCCATCGCTCCCTCCTGGGGTTTGGGTTTTTTACCGATTTGCCCATTTACGCAATCTATTTTACAGGCTCTGTTTGACAGGGCCTTTGCTCCGTTGTTCTGTGTTATAGCAACTGCCGATGACAGGTTATTTTTAGTCGCCAAAACACACAGCCTGTGCTAATGTTCCCACGCTCATGTTCCGGAAAATATCCCCATTAATAATACCTGGCGCCATCCTGGTGGCCGCCTGGCTTCTGCTGCCGCGCATTCCACTCATCCATCCCGAAAAGATGGCTTTACTTACCTCTGCACCCTATCTGTTGATTGCCGTTGGGATGATGCTCAGCTTCCACTTCAGACGCGGCCGCATCTTTATTGTCCTCACGTTATTTGCCTTCTGTTATCACCTGTACGCATCCCGCCTAAGCGGTTTGACCGGACCGACTACTCCTGAAGCATGGCTGGCCTTCAAGGGGATTACCATCCTGCTGCCGTTCAACCTCATGATCTGCGCTTTGATGAACGAAAAGGGAGTGCTGACAAAAGCCGGTCGAATGAGATTGCTTTTTCTGGCATTACAGGGATTTATCTTCTGGCTGACGGTCCGCAACAACCTCCAGGGATTCTGGGTACGGCTCACAGAAAAACTCGTTCCCTGGCCACTGCTCGATCACTTTTCCGTGTCGCAGGAAACTATCATCCTCTTTTTAGCGGCAGGCGGCATTGCCCTTTGGCGGGCGCTCTCCCGGCAGTCCCCCATCGACGGCGGTGTCTTCGGCAGTACAATAGCCGCCTTCGTGCTACTGAACTGGATGTGGGTTCCCCATGTCCCGGTAGCTTTAAGCGCAGCCGCAGCCCTGATCCTTGTGATCGCAATAATCCAGGACTCCCACAACATGGCTTTCAGGGACGACCTTACGAAACTACCTTCACGGCGAGCCCTGAACGAGCAGCTGCCCTGCCTTGGCAGCCGTTATGCCATTGCCATGGTCGATGTCGATCACTTCAAACATTTCAACGACAATTACGGACACGATGTTGGCGACCAGGTTCTCAAGATGATCGCATCCAAGCTGATGGATGTTACCGGGCGAGGCCGCACCTTTCGTTATGGCGGGGAGGAATTCACTATTATCTTCCCCGGCAAGGGGGTAGAAGAGGCTGCACAGCACCTTGAAAAACTAAGGCAAGTGGTTGCCGAATACCAGATGTACCTGCGCGACAACGACCGTCCCAAGGATGACGGTCGCGGCAAGGGCCGCCGCAGCAACAAACGCCCGGAGCGCTATGTTTCGGTAACCGTCAGTATTGGTGTTGCCGAGGCAGGCGCCCATTTTACCACACCGCATGAGGTGATCAAGGCGGCCGATGAAGCACTCTATAAAGCAAAAAACAAGGGAAGAAACCAGGTGTGTTCGGCAGGCAACAGCCGCTGATATAAACTCTTACGCAAACAGAAAAAGCTGTTCATTATGAGTTGAATTCAGGATTGTGGTTTGAAACAATCCTATAACATCTTAAAAAAACATTGATAAATTAGTTGCCGAGTTTTATTATCAAGTAAGTATGTCACAGCTGTCACAAATTCATTAGCAAAGCACTCTAACTGTGACCGCTATCACATATGTACTCATGAGCTTTGTAGTAGCGTAAAACAACATACAACTGAAACAAAAAATTGACACACGACAATACTAAACCATCCGTGAGGATGGGACGGAAAGCCTACAGGGTCTTACAGAGACAGCCGGGTCGCCGAAATATCAATCGATATTCGGCACCCGGTTTTTTTGTGCCCTCTGTAGAAATGAACATGGCAAAGGAAACATCAAATAAATATCTCAATTCACGGAC
>MHXL01000082.1:0-1127 GCA_001824455.1 Desulfuromonadaceae bacterium GWB2_53_15 | reverse complement strand
GCAACGTTCGGGCGGCAGTCAACACCCCTTTCGGAGGCTTTTTTACATGACCCCTCGCAGCAAAACCATACTACCCTTTGGCCTGGCAGTTTCATTTTTTATCGGATTGTTCGCAATGGTCGAAAATGGGCACTGCGCCACAGCCCCGATCGTCAATAACCTGCAATCCATTTCTGAAGGAATCAGCACACCTGTCAGGATGGCGACCGATCCGCTTGGCAATATCTATCTCAGCGACCCGCGCGGAGGAGGAGTGCTCAAGTTCAGCAGCGCCGGGAAACTGCTGCAGACCATGCGCAGCATTAAGAATGTGTCCGGAATTGCCATAGCCCCAAATGGCGACCTGCTCGTCAGCCAGGGTACCTCCGTGGCCGTTCTCGACAAGACCAGCGGCAGCATATCTTTACAATTCGGTGCCTTCGGAAAGGCGAACGGTATTGTCGTTGACCCTGCCGGCACAATCTACGTGACAGACAGCCTTGACAACTGTGTCCAGGTATTTAACGCTGCCTACGCCCCGGTCAGCACCGGCAACTCGGCGGCCGGCAAACCTGCAAACAGCTTCGGCAGCGTTGGCCGAAATGCCGGGCAATTCATGCAGCCAACCGGCATAAGCTACGACAAAACAACCAACCAGCTGGCAGTTACCGACACGCTCAACGGCCGAATCCAGTTTTTCTCCACCTCCGGCGTTTACCAGAAGAGCCTCGGCTCATTCGGAGCAGGCCCCCTCAAGTTCACTTCGCCGCAAGGCATTGCCTTTGAATACAGCTCCGACGACAAGAGTGTAAGCCGCATCTATGTCGTTGATTCGTTTCAAAGCACCATCCAGGTAATTGATGCCGCAACAGGATCCTTTCTGCGCTATATCGGCGCTTACGGCCTTACCAGCGGCAAGTTGGCTGTGCCGGGCGACATACTTTACGATCGTTTTGACTCGCTCAACAACCGGTTGATTGTTGCCAATGGAACCGGTGTACTCAGCATGTACGGAATCGATACCAACAGCGCCGGCACGCCCTCAAGCGGTCCTGCACTCAGCATTAACAGCCTTCCGCTTGCAACCAACCTGACCTCGCTCACCATTACGGGCTCTGCTGCCAGCGGCGCCATCGTGACGGTCAACG
>MHXL01000081.1:1925-11083 GCA_001824455.1 Desulfuromonadaceae bacterium GWB2_53_15 | reverse complement strand
TGATCAGTCTCTTGTTAGCCTTTTTCAAGGCACCCAGGTTTGAAAGGCGCCGGTAAACCTTTTCCTCGGCCCCGCCCCGGACGCTGCAGGTGTTCAACAGGATCAAATCGGCAGATGTCAGAGTAGTGGTCGACTGATAGCCAACACCAGCCAACATGGAAACGATCCGTTCGGAATCGTTGACATTCATCTGGCAGCCGAAAGTTTCTATGTAAAGTTGTTTGTCATCCATATCGAAATACATAAATATATACAATCATTACTGCTAAAGTCAATCTATTTGGGAAGTTAACACTGGCCAACACATGGAGCAGCAGGGGTTGGCCTGGCAGCTGCTGACATACTGAATAAATAAATCTTCCAAATGGCACAGACATGCTGTAAAAATGCCGCGAGCTTACTCTCACCAACGTATCTTTAATTTTCAGTAGAGATTCCCATGATTATTGACTGGAACGCCATCGATACTGTCCTGCTTGATATGGACGGTACTATTCTGGATAGACATTTCGACGACCATTTCTGGCTTGAACATGTACCCAGGCGCTGGGCAGGTCTCAACGGCACCACATTGGAATTTGCCCGCAAGCATCTATATGCCTTGTTCAGATCCCAGGAAAACACCCTCAACTGGACCGACCTGGATTACTGGTCCGATCGCCTCAAACTTGACATTCCGCTTCTTAAAAAAGAGATCGAACATCTCATCGCTGTTCATCCCTTTGTTGTCGAATTCCTCCTGTTTCTGAAACAGCACCGCAAGGCGGTCTGGCTGGTTACCAATGCCCACTCCAAGACCCTTGACCTAAAACTTAAGACCACCCGCATCGGACCTTATTTCGATGGCATCATATCAGCTCACCAGGTGGGCCTGCCCAAGGAAGATAACCGCTTTTGGGGAGCACTCCGGAAATTTATCGACTACGACCAATCCCGTACCATGCTGGGTGAAGATAGTGAGACCAACCTGACTACCGCGGACAGTTTCGGTATACGATATCTCGTTTACATCAGCCGATACAGTTCCAAGATTCAGCCACAAGCTTCTCTGCGTTTTGCTTCGATCGAATATTTCAGCTCGCTGATTCCAGCTTCTGGTGAAATGACTGTTGATATTTGCCGAGGTTGACAGCGTTTTAATATTCGATACTATCCTTACCATTAACTCAAACCATTGAATCCTGATTGGATATTTTCATGAACTCCACCTTTCTCTGTTGTATTTTTCTTTTGCTGTCAGCACCCGTCCTCAGGGCCGAAAATGAGATTCAAATCGGTAAATTCAGTTCCGGCGACCTAACCGGCTGGAAAGACCAGACCATTTTCAACACAAAAAAAACAATCTATTCTTTTGTACAGGACAACGGCAAGACCGTGCTTATGGCTAAAAGCAACAATTCAGCCTCCGGATTGGTCTATAAGTTAAACCTTGACCCCAAAACTTATCAAACTATTACATGGTCGTGGAAAATTGAGCACACTGTCAAAAAAGGAAATGAAAAAATAAAGGTGGGGCATGACTTTGCAGCTCGGCTCTATGTAGTATTTCCTCGGGGTTTTTTTTCGCGGACACGGGCCATCGAATATGTATGGGGCAATGTTCTGCACAGAGGGGACACGCTACGCAGCCCATATTCTAAAAATGCAGACATGATCGTGTTGGATGCAGGCGAGGAACTTGCGGGAAGCTGGACCTTTCACCAACGCAATATCTATGAGGATTATCGGAACAGCTTTGGCGAGGATCCACCCAAGATAGGGGCGATTGCCATCATGACCGACAGCGACAACACCCATGAGTCCGCGGTGGGATACTACGGTGATATAGGCATATTGCCTGCACCTCAAGAAAAGGAGCAGAAAAACAAGGAACAGCTGCAAAAGGAACTGAAAAACAAAGAGCAGCCCAAGAGCAATGGTTTACCATTGCCACCTGCGGCTGCTCCACTGCCTGTGCAAATCCACTAATTACATCCTGCTCAGCTTGGTTCTGAATTTCTCCAGTCGGGAGGCACCTTCCTCAATCAGTCGGATCAAGTCTTTGCGCGCGCTGCCGGCGATATCCTTGCCCTTGTCGAGGAGATCGTCGGTCTTGTCGCCGATAGTTTCCACCAAGTCATTTATATTCACCGACAGATCATCCACTGCTTCTTCGGCCCGCGACTTTACCCTTTTGGCACTTCGCATAATATCCCGCCGTGTCCGCTGACCGGATTGGGGAGCGACTAATAGAGCTATTCCTGCGCCAACTATCCCCCCTGCCACCATTAGCAGAGCTGCAACTGCAACTTTCTTATCCTTGTCGCACATAAACGATCCTCCTTTATTTGATTTGAATATTTCTTACACCCCAACCTTACAAGAATAATATCATTTTTATCTGCTCATGCAATAAGTTGTAATGCCTTTATCTTTGCGCATGGTCATGGTATAAAATTGAAATTAAATGCATTGAATTGAGCAAAGGGATTGAACATGAGCGGCATTTATGACGTCCTAATTATTGGTGGTGGACCGGCTGGACTGGCCACTGCATATCTGTGCCATAAACACGGTCTTTCCTATTTGGTGCTCGAATCCGGCAAGGCAGTTTTTCAGGGGATCGCCAACACCTACCCTGAAGGGAAGCACGTCTACGCCTCCAAACCCAAGGATGCCCCCGAACCCTTCCTGGTGGAGGAGTTGCGTCCTCCTGACAAGCCGGTTACAGTTGAGAGCTACATCCAGTATGTCCAGCATTTCGTGCAGCATGAAAACTTGCATGTACAGACCGAAGTGGCTTTCGAGGATATCCGCGATGAGCGTGAAGGCCTGGCCGTGCTGACCGACAAAGGTGTTTTCAAGGGGCGTAAGGTGGTGCTTGCCTTCGGGAGCAGCATCCCCCGCGAACTGTCGGTCTATGGCGATGCCAAGATGGTGGCCAAGAACGTGGATGACGCCGGCAAGTACATCGGTGTCAAGACCTTGGTGATCGGCGGCGGAAACACGGCAGCGGATGTGGTTATTGCCGTACTCAAGGCTAAACGCGAGGTCAATGATACACAGCCGGTCTACTGGGCACACAAGTCGGAGAAGTTTGACGTCAACAAGGAGACCGCGCAGCGTCTCGGCGAAGAAATTCTGCTGGGCGGCAATATCCGCCTGTTGCCGGGTGCCATGCCGCGCATCGGCGAAGTGGATGAAGAGGGAGTTGATCGCCTGGTGATCCGGATCAACGAGTTCAAGCAGGCTGACGGTATCGACCTATACCATGCTCTGAGCTTTCCCATGCAGAATGTCATCGCCTGTATCGGCTCCCAGGGTCCGATGCCGATCTTTGACAAGATCGGCATCCAAATGATTGCCTGCACGGCAGGAGTGTGCAAGATCGCCAAGGAAGGTGAACGCCTGGTGTTGTTGACATCCGGCTTCGAGTCCACCCGCAAGGGTGTTTACGTCATCGGCGGGGCCATCTCCCCCTCTTACATGAAAATCAGCGAAGGCTCCATAACCGAGGCAAAGCACCCGAACCTGATCTACACCGCTATCAATGACGCCTATCACGTGGTTGAGTCCATCAGGATGATGATCGGCAAATAGTCCGCAGTTTAGTGAAAAGCATATTTTACCCTCTCCCCCTTGAAAAATTCCCCCCCCATGATTATCTTATAAAAATAATTCCATCAAAAGGAGACGCTCAATAATGACCAAAGCCACCAAACAATTTCAGACCGAGGTAAAGCAGCTCCTCGACCTGGTGATCCACTCGCTCTACTCAAACCGCGATATCTTTCTCCGTGAACTGATTTCCAATGCGTCCGATGCCATTGACAAGGTTCGTTTTGAGGCCCACTCCAACGAAACCATTCTGGAAGGCAATAGTGACTGGAAGATCAAAATCATCCCCAACAAAGACGCCGGCACGCTGACCATCCGGGACAACGGCATCGGCATGAACATGGCCGAGGTCGAGGAAAACATCGGCACCATCGCCCGCTCCGGTACCAAGGCCTTCATGCAGACCCTCAAGGACCAGGCCGCCAGCGACAACCCCGAGCTGATCGGCCAGTTCGGCGTCGGATTCTATGCGTCTTTCATGGTTGCCGACAAGGTCACGCTGTACACGCGCACAGCCGGTTCCATGGAAGCCGGATGTTGCTGGGAATCCAGCGGTGATGGATCCTACACCATTGAAGAGTGCAGCCGCGAACAGCGCGGAACCGAGATTACCCTGCACCTGAAGGAAGAGTTCAAGGAGTATCTCGATGAGTGGAAGATCCGTTCCATTGTCAAGAAATACTCGGATTACATCCAGTATCCGGTGGTGATGGACATCATTCGCAGTGAAGTGCCCAAGGGTGTGGACGGCAAGGAAATCGAAGGGGCCGGCACCATTGAGACCACCAAGGAAGAAACCTTGAACTCGATGAAGGCGATCTGGGCCAGGGCCAAGAGTGACGTGAGCGAAGAGGAATACAACGAGTTTTACAAACACATTTCCCACGACTTCGAAGCGCCGTTCCGCACCATCCACTTTTCGGCCGAGGGAACCAGTGAATTCAAGGCACTGATCTATCTTCCGGCCAAGAAACCATTCGACATGTTCATGGCCGACCGCAAGAAAGGTCTGCAATTATACGTCAAACGCGTCTTTATCACTGACAAGTGCGAAGAGCTGATCCCTGATTACCTGCGTTTCGTAAAAGGCGTGGTCGATTCATCCGACCTGCCGCTCAATGTCTCCCGCGAGGTTCTCCAGGAAGACGTGCAGGTCAAGCGGATCCAGAAGGGTCTGGTCAGCAAGATTCTAACAACACTCTCAGAAGTTAAGGACAAATCGTTCGATGAGTACGTGAAGTTTTGGAAGGAGTTTGGCCAGGTCATCAAGGAAGGGATACACTTTGACTTTGCCAACAAGGAGAAGTTGCAGGAGTTGGTGCTGTTCGAAAGCACCTCCACCGAGGCAGGCTCCTTTGTATCGCTGAAGGAGTACGTCGCCAGGATGCCGGAACCCCAGAAGGAGATCTATTTCATCACCGGCAACAGTCGCGATGCACTGGAGCAATCACCTCACCTGGAGGTCTTCCGTGCCAAGGGCTTCGAGGTGCTGTTCCTGACCGACCCGGTGGATGAATGGGTTGTACAAGCCCTGACCGAATACGACGGTAAATCTCTGAAAGCAGTTGACCGGGGCGATATCAGTATCGACACCGAAGAGG
Source organism: Desulfuromonadaceae bacterium GWB2_53_15 (assembly GCA_001824455.1). Classification (GTDB taxonomy): domain Bacteria; phylum Desulfobacterota; class Desulfuromonadia; order Geobacterales; family Pseudopelobacteraceae; genus JACPFJ01. The sequence goes on along the minus strand of MHXL01000081.1, from coordinate 5,885 downwards.
AAAAAAAGGAGAAGGAAAAGAAGCGCGAAGAGGCCCAGAAGGAGTTCTCCGACCTGATTTCATTCCTCTCGGACAGGCTAAAGGACAAGGTCAAGGAGGTGCGCTTCTCCAACCGTTTGACCGACAGCGCCTGCTGTCTGGTGGCCGAAGAGTACGGCATGAATGCCAACATGGAGCGCATCATGAAGGCGCTCAACCAACCTGTGCCCGAGTCGAAACGCGTCCTGGAGCTTAACCCTGATCATGCCATCCTTAAGGCGATGGCTGCTATTCATACCCAGGACAAGGCAGCTCCTGTTCTGGCCGATTACGCCGACCTGCTCTACGATCAGGCCATTTTAACCGAAGGTTCCCCTATCAAGGATCCATTGCGATTTACTCGGTTGGTAAGTGAACTAATGGTCAAGGCGGCCGGGAAGTAATTTACCCGGATTATCTGTGTTATATTAGCTAGTTATAGCTGCGGATCGGCATTCAACCCTTGACAGACCACCTGTGCTGGGCTAAGGTTGGGTAATAAATCACACATAGAAATTTACGATAACCGATAATACTAAACCATCCGCGAGGATGGGACGGAAAACCTAAAGGGTCTTTCAGAGACAGCCGGGTCGCCGAACTATCAATAACTACGATAGCAAGCGACCCGGTTTTTTTATGTGCGTAGAACAAATGCTATATTGAGCAATAGTGACAACTAGGAGTAACTGGCATGAAATTCAGCAAAAATATCCACAATATGGCGGTGCTAATTGAATTCCTGGCCGGTGCCGGGCTCGCCATCTTTTTCCATTTAGTGCTTCACTCTCCTGAGGTCGCCTACAGTATTTTCGGTATCGGCATCCTACTGTCCCTGGCCACCTACCTGCTTCGCGAGGATCTGGAAAAAACCCGCCATGAGCTAATCGGCCAGTATCACCAAGCCCATGAAATCACCTTTGCCATTGCTCAGATCTGCGATGCGGAATGTCACAGTAAGGCAGAGGCAATGTTATCCGGTATCAAACGAACCATTGTGCAATTGCAGCAGGGTTTCATCCCGCTTGACGAGACTGAATTCTACCTGGAAGGCGCCAAGTGCTCCGACCATGCTATTCGCAGGATAAAGACAGTTGATCCTATCACCAATGGCTGGCACATACGGGGGGCATTGGTCAACTACTATCAATCAAATCTGCGGGCACTGGAACGAGGTGTAGCCATCACCCGCATCTTTGTCATGAATCATGACGAGTTAGGAGATCCTGATTCACAGAAAATTCTGCTTGCACAGTGCCATGACGGTATCGAAGTACGAATCGCCTTTCGTGAGGAGCTTCCCAACGCCAGTAACATGAGTGGGCGCGACACCAACAGTTCCTTTGATTTTGCCATTTACGACGAGCAGTTGGCTACCGAGGTATTTCCCCAGAGCGGGACCTATTTTGGAAGGAAGACCAGTCAGGCGGTCAATGTGGATAAATTTTTGCGGTTTTACGAGCTGATTGAGCATAGCTCCCATGGTACAGCTGTTGAGAACGAGCGAATCATCCTCGCTTCAGATGCAATTAAACCTGCGGCTTAATCACCAATCAAATTATTTTTCACCCACGCCTCTCTCACTATCTCCGCATCTACAAACACCGCCGCCGGGATGATGGTGTCCAGTTCGCTGATCGTCTTGCCCAGCAATCTGCGGGTCAATTCATGGAACAGCAGCAACTCTTGAGCAAACAGTTCGTTGAACGGATAGCGGAGATCAACCAAAGACAGCGGATCGCTATCAACAAAATTAAGCGTGCACCAATCGTCGAACAGCTCCTCGCCAGAGATATCAATCAAAGGGATTCCGTTCAGGCGGCAGGTCATGGGACGATGGGCATACACCAGGCAGATGCCGGTGTCCGACAGAAGCGGACAGGGGGTCTCGTCATCTTCCGGCATCATGTCATCCCACTCGGCCTCGGGGATGGGGTTGAGTATCCAAGGGACGGTGAAGTCCGGCCAACGGGCCGTAAGTGGATCAAGCTGAGCTTTGGCTTTCAGGCGGATGCTGTTTTGAATATCATCCGGCAGCAGGTTGAATCCGCTTCGCAGATAGAGCGCATCCAACAGGGTGATATCGAACAGCCCGCGGCAGCAGGAGGAACAGCCTCGTGCGCAAGTAATCAGCTCTTCGTGCCTCTGCACACAACCCGCAAACCAAGAGTCCACTTCCCGTAACAGGCTGCTATAGCGATCGAGAATATCCTGCACTAAACTACATGTAGATCATGACTTTGAGCGAAACGCGGCCGTCAGCGGTCGTAAAAGGGATGGTCACCCCTTTGCATTGGACATTGATACTGGATTGTTCGCCAGGACTTGGCGAATCGGAAATCATCCGCAGCTGACCGGAAACAACCAAAGGCAAGCCAAGGGCAACACTGCCATACTGCTCGTGATATTTGGTTTTGAAGACTCCGGCGATGTTATTGGTCAACTCGCCCACCGCATCCCGAATGCACTCCTCATCCGCCTCTTCTTCCATCAACATTTCCTTGGCTACTATCTGGGCACTCGCCCTGTCAGTGGCAATGATGATATAACCAACCCGGTCTCCTGCCACGCCGACAATGCCGGTCACATCCGAATCCACCGTGTCTACGCGCTTATCGACCTTGCCGGCCAGCAGATCAATGTTCATGTAGCTCTTAAATGTGTCCTGAGTGGCGGACATGATGGTAAACATGATCTCTTCAAAACTTATAACTGACACGATATTCCCTCCATAGGATGTTGTTACGCCGCAAACAGCCTGGATTCATTTACCAGACTGCTGCCAGCCAGGCCGTTAAATCGCCTTGCCCGCAACCTTGAAAACAAAATCAAAATTAAGAATGTCCTCCCACTGGAAACCCTTTGCGGTAGAGCGGGTATCGTCGCTATCGCTGTAGGGTTTACCAGGGATGTAAAACCAATTCATGATCGCTTCACCGGAATAACGAAGTACAATCCAGTATTTGCCAGGCTTTAACCGGCTCTGGTCGTCATGGGGGAAACTGAAGTCAACCCAGTAGTAACCAGGCTTTCTGGATATTTTTTCCAGTGAAACCAAATCGGAACGCATTCCGGCCAGGATATTCGGTTTACCACCTTCGTCTTTGACAAGATCGAGGTAAACTGTTCCATCCCCTCCAAACTTGCGCATGGCCAGAGAAACCTTGTCCAGGTCCAGAGCATCTTTAAGGTTAAAGGCCTGGGCAAAAATATACTGGGAGGTGACATATTCAGAGGTTTCTTTATCCAGTATGCGCGTTCCGGTGTCGCCCTGAACGGAATAGCCGTTGACCAGATTGGGAAATTCCATATTACCGAAAACAAGTTGAGTTCCCTGCGCAGGCTTTTTAATTTTCAAAGTTTTAATACGAGCTGTTTCAGCGGCCAGATGTTCGGCTCTCAACTTAGCCACGCGCTCTTTTTCAGCCTTATCGCGAGCACGTTTTTCAGCTTCGGTTTTTGATTTGGCTATTCGCTCTGATTCAACCTTTTCTCGGGCAAGCCGTTCTCGCTCGACCCGTTCACGAGCTTCACGCTCTTCAGTCGCCCTGAGCTGTGCCTGCCGCTCTGCCTCGGCACGCTCTTTTGCTGCACGCTCCCTTTGGCTCCTTTCCAGAGCCTTGCGCTCCTCTTCAGTTTTCTGTTTGACAAGTTGCTCGGCCTTGAGCCGCTCTTTTTTCAGACGTTCCTGCTCAGCCTGTTCCCTGGCAACCCGGTCGCGATCAGCCTTTCTCTTTGCAGTCTTTTCCTTCTCCTGATCTTCAATGGATGGAATTGCATCATCATTAGGCTCCTGGCCGCCGGAAACCGCAGAGGTTCTGGTAGCCACAAGATTACTGATAATGTAAGGACGAGGATCCTTGCCGGAGTTCTTAACCTTCAGCTGGATATCATCCGACTTGAAAGAACCCTCAATCAGCTCAGAATATCTGGGCAAATAAG
>MHXL01000081.1:191-1887 GCA_001824455.1 Desulfuromonadaceae bacterium GWB2_53_15 | reverse complement strand
GTCATAGGACAGCCAGCCCAAATCCGGGAAATAGATCTCCATCCAGGCGTGTCCGCCCTGTCCCATGCTCTGGACGATGGAGCTCCTGGCATCAATTGGCACCTTCCAGGAATCCTTGAGAGTGATCCCTCCGACAATGCGTGCCGGAATGCCGACACTGCGCAGCAATGCAATATTTAGATGGGCAAAATTCTGGCAGTTACCGCTTTTGGTTTGCAGTGTGTAGAGGGCATCGTACTTGGGTGGATTAAAGGTATATTTGATGGCATCAGCCACATGGTTGGTGATTGCCGTGACTGCTTCATACTCATTTTTTGATCCTGATGTCAGACGCTGGGCCAGCTCGCTGATTTCAGGGGACTCTGACTGTACCATCTCTGTGGATTTCAGGTAAACGGCATCTCCACCCGCTACCTTGCCGATAGGAAATGGAGTGCGGCTCTCCATGGCGGAAAGTTCGGAATGGATATTGGCGGTATAGCTCAGATTAATGCGGATGTTATTGGATATATTGTTCCAGACGACCTTTTGAAATTGGTTGCCGAATCTGTCTTTTTCAACTGTAGAAGTTGTGGGTTGCGGATCGAAACGGGTGGACAGCGCATTAACGTTCTGATTTACGCTTTTGTTCTGAAAATCAGCCGGCAGGGCAAAACGGAAAGTGAAACTTTGGACCGAGCCCTGGTCAACACTGAATTCCATCTGCTGGCGCATGGCAATTGCGCTATCCAGCTTTCCTTCCAGCATGAGAGTCTTGGCAAAAGCAGATCCAGCGACAAGCAGCACCATAACGGTTGATACAACAGAGAATCGTTTCATCCGTGCTCCTCCCGATATCACTCCCATTCAATTGTAGCGGGCGGTTTGCTGGAAATATCATAAACAACCCGGTTGACCCCTTTTACCTCATTAATTATCCGGTTACTGATGCGGGCCAGGTCTTCATATGGCAGCGGATACCATCCGGCAGTCATAAAATCCTTTGTTTCAACTGCCCTCAGGGCAATAACGTACTCATAGGTACGGCCATCTCCCATAACGCCGACGCTCTTGACCGGCAGAAAGACGGCAAAGGCCTGGCTGATCTTGTGATAGTTGCCGGACGCATAAAGCTCCTCAATATAGATTGCATCAGCCCGGCGCAGTATTTCCGCATATTCCTTTTTGACCTCGCCAAGGATACGGACCCCCAAACCCGGTCCGGGGAAGGGATGACGCCAGACCATCTGGTGTGGGAGACCAAGTTCTTCTCCGATAGCGCGGACTTCATCCTTGAACAGTTCGCGTAGCGGTTCCAGAAGCTTGAGCTTCATATGTTCAGGCAGACCACCCACGTTGTGATGGCTTTTTATGTTATGTGCCTTGCCGGTCTTTGCCCCGGCCGATTCGATGACATCGGGATAAATCGTTCCCTGAGCCAACCAGCGGGCGTCTTCGATCCGGTTGGATTCATCGTCAAAGATATCGACAAAGAGACCACCGATGATCTTGCGCTTCTTCTCGGGATCACATTCACCGCTAAGTGCATTCAGGAAACGCTCTGCAGCATCGACCCGGATCACCTTAACCCCCAGGTTTTCGGCAAAGGCCGCCATTACCTGATCTCCCTCGGCCAGACGCAACAGGCCGTTATCGACAAAGACACAGGTAAGTTGATCGCCGATAGCCCGGTGGATCAAGGCCGCAGCCACCGATG
>MHXL01000081.1:0-144 GCA_001824455.1 Desulfuromonadaceae bacterium GWB2_53_15 | reverse complement strand
TGTTGGCGGATACGTGCAACTGCATCTTCAATGATGTGCCCTGGGGTCCACTGTCCGCTACAACCGCAGATTTTGCGGACAAAGGTATCGATCAACTGTTCACCGCGGGGAGTGTGGTTGACTTCAGGATGGAATTGAACTCCA
>MHXL01000080.1 GCA_001824455.1 Desulfuromonadaceae bacterium GWB2_53_15 | reverse complement strand
GTGGACTTGACCTCCACCGTCAAGGGTGCCGGATTCAAGGTGTTTGCCGATGTGGCTGCCGGTGGCGGCATCATAAAAGGGATGAATGCCAAAGGTTGTGCCAGATTTTCCCGCAAGGAAATCGACGCTCTGACCGAGTTTGCCAAGATTTACGGTGCCAAGGGACTGGCCTACGTCAAGATTGAAAACGGCGAGTGGCATTCACCCATTGCCAAGTTCTTCAATCCGGAAGAAATCGCTGCGATGAATATCGCTTTTGCCGCCGAGGAAGGTGATCTGCTGCTGTTTGTTGCCGACAATCCAAAGGTTGTTAATGATTCCCTGGGCAGGCTCCGCAACCACCTGGCCGGCATTCTCGGTTTGGTGGACAAGGAAACCTTCCGTTTTGTCTGGATTACGGACTTCCCGCTGCTGGAGTGGGATGATGAGGATAAACGCTGGGCCGCTGTGCACCATCCCTTCACGGCACCAATGGATGAAGACCTGCAGTATGTGGAGTCCGACCCAGGTCGTTGCCGCGCAAAGGCCTATGATCTCGTCCTGAATGGTAACGAGATTGGCGGTGGTAGCATCAGGATCCATCAGGAACAGGTTCAGTCACTGATGTTCAAATTGCTCGGTCTATCCGAAGAATCTGCACGAAGCAAATTTGGTTTCCTGTTGGATGCATTGGATTTTGGCACGCCACCTCATGGCGGCATCGCCTTTGGCATGGATCGACTGGTCATGCTGTTGACCGGCAGTGATTCCATCCGAGACGTGATTGCATTCCCCAAAACACAGAAAGGCGCCTGCCTCATGTCAGAGGCTCCCTCGCTGGTTGAAAACAAGCAACTTCGTGAACTGGGCATCCGCTTGGCGGAACGACAGGGGTAAGCGTCCTACTGATGCGCTGTTGCGCTGCGTCCATATTGCTGCTGCTTTGTTGCCTGTTGGTTGCCTGCTCTACGCCGGCACCAACATGGCGCAGCAAGGTTGCGACGCTGGTAGATGAACTTACCCGCCAAGGTGCGCCTGCGACTTTTCCGCAGGCGTATAATAATTTAGTGGAGACCTTTGAGCATGGCGAAGCGGTGCTGCATGTCCAGCACAACGATCAGGAGGCTGACACCTATTATTTGATGGCCTATCAAAAAGGTGAACTGCTTAGAGCCGAGTTAAAACGCCATAAAGAGCGCATTGCCGAACAAGAGCGCCAGCGGGTGGCTGATGAGCTGGCTCGCATCGAAGAAGAACGATTAATGCGTAAGGCTGCTGAGGCTGAAAAGCGTCTGCAGGAGCAGGAACGATTGGCCGCAGAGGAAGCCTCCAAGGCCGCTGCCGCAGAAAAAAAAATATCCAATTCTAAAGAATCGCCAATCTCGCAGACTCCTACCCACACAGTCCGCCGTGGCGAGACACTTCCCCAGATTGCCGCACGTAGCGAAATTTACAATGACTCCTCCCTATGGCCTATAATCTATCGGGCCAATCGCGATCAAATCCGCAATCCCAAGCAGCTCTGGCCCGGCCAGGTGCTCAAGATCCCACGGCATTTTTCAAGAGATGAAGCCATAGATGCCAAGCGCTTTTCCGGCAGAAAATAAGTAGTTCTGATACAGCTTCCCTAAGTCTGTTTGAATGCTTATATGAGATTGTTTTTTTCTTGACAGTCCAATGGGTTTTTGTATACTGTATACAAAATCAAACGCCATGAGTAAAATACCATATAAATCAGCTGGTTAAATTGTAGCTAAAATATTCTAGCCTGTATTTGTTAAAGATGTAAATCTACCCGCAAAAAGGACATAAAAACCAAGGAGAGATACATGACGACACAAAAGATTATTTGGTCCAAGATCGATGAAGCACCCGCGCTGGCAACTTACTCTTTACTCCCGATCGTCAACGCCTTTACAAAGGCGGCTGGCGTTGTTGTGGAAACACGGGATATCTCTGTTGCCGGAAGAATAATCGCAAATTTCCCTGAAAACCTGACGGATGCCCAGAAGATGCCGGATTATTTGGCCGAATTGGGTGACCTTACACAGAAAATAGAAGCCAATATCATCAAGCTGCCCAACGTAAGCGCCTCAATTCCGCAATTGAAAGCCGCTATCAAGGAACTGCAGGATCAGGGTTATAATATCCCTGATTATCCCGAAGAGCCGAAAACCGATGCTGAAAAAGCACTTCACGCCAGATATGCCAAGTGTCTGGGAAGTGCTGTAAATCCTGTGCTGAGGGAAGGCAACTCTGACAGAAGGTCGGCAGCTGCGGTAAAGCAGTACGCAAGAAAGCATCCGGTTAAAATGGGAGCCTGGACCCCGGAATCGAAGACCCATGTATCCCACATGAATGCCGGCGATTTTTATCACAGTGAGAAGTCTGTCACGATGAAAAAGGCCGGAAATGTGAGGTTCGAGCTGGTCGATAAGGCTGGGAAAGTAACGGTTCTCAAAGAGAAGTTGGCACTTCAAGAAGGTGAAGTTCTTGATGGCGCATTCATGAGCTGCAAAGCCCTGCGCAAATTCATCGAAGAGCAGATCGAAGATGCCAAGAACAAGGGTGTGTTGTTCTCCGTGCACCTCAAAGCCACCATGATGAAGATCTCCGACCCCATCATGTTCGGTCATTTTGTCTCCGTCTTCTTTAAGGACGTTTTTGAAAAACATGCCGCTACCTTCAAGGAACTGGGTGTCAATCCGGATCTTGGTTTGGGCGACCTTTATTTGAAGCTCAAGAAATTGCCGGAATCCAAGCAGGCCGAGATCGAAGCGGATATCCAGGCGGTTTACAAGAAAAGACCCGAGCTCGCCATGGTTGATTCCGATAAAGGGATCACCAATCTGCATGCCAGCAACGACATCATCATCGATGCATCTATGCCGGTTGTTATCCGTGACTCCGGTGGGATGTGGGGCACTGATGGAAAGCTTCATGATGTAAAATGCGTGATACCCGATACCTGCTATTCGGAATGGTATCAGGAATGTATAGATTTCTGTAAGAAAAACGGCCAGTTTGATCCAACTACAATGGGTTGCGTGTCAAACGTGGGTCTGATGGCACAGAAGGCCGAGGAATACGGCTCACACGACAAGACTTTCAAGATTCCCGTTGATGGCACGATGCGCGTTGTCGATGAGTCCGGAGCGGTCTTGTTCCAGCACGAAGTGGAAGAGGGTGACATCTGGCGTGGATGCCAGGCAAAAGACCTGCCGATTCGCGACTGGGTCAAGCTGGCTGTAAACAGGGCAAAGGCCTCCGGAGCACCGGCTATCTTCTGGCTCGATAAAAACAGGGCCCACGATGCCCAGATGATTGAAAAGGTAAACCTCTACCTGAAGGATCACGATACAACCGGTCTGGATATTCGTATCATGCCTCCAGTAGAAGCGATGCAGTTTGCCATGCAACGGGCTAAAGACGGCAAAGATACGATTACCGTAACCGGCAACGCCCTGAGGGATTACCTGACTGACCTCTTCCCGATACTCGAATTGGGTACTAGTTCAAAGATGCTGTCAATCGTGCCTCTTTTGGCCGGTGGCGGACTTTTTGAGACAGGTGCAGGCGGCTCGGCTCCCAAGCATGTTCAGCAGTTTGTCAAGGAAGGGTACCTGAGATGGGATTCGCTCGGCGAGTTCCTGGCGCTGGCAGAATCATTGCGGCATCTTGCAACCACATTCAATAATGAAAAGGCTAAGCTTCTTGCTGATACACTGGATCAGGCAAATGCCAAATTCCTGGATAACAACAAGAACCCGGCTCGTAAAGTTGGCCAGATAGACAACAGGGGCAGCCATTTCTACCTTGCAATGTACTGGGCTGAAGCATTGGCCGAGCAGACCGTGAACAAAGATCTTCAGACTCTCTTTGCTAATGTAGCCAAGCAGCTTCAAGAAAATGAGACAAAGATTAATGAAGAATTGATTGGAGCCCAAGGTAAGCCGCAGGATATTGGTGGTTATTATCAGCCGGACCCGATTAAGACGGAAAAAGCGATGCGTCCCAGCGCCACTTTAAATGCAATAATAGATGCAATAAATTAAATATATCGGAAACAGGATAGGCTGATGATTCTCCTACCCTGTTTCCGATTTCTTTGTTAGCTGTATTTATGATTTGTTTTGTTTCTGCGAAACTTTGTGTTAATGGTTTTTTTGTATGATGGATATTAATCCTCGAAAGGAGGGCTGATGGTTTATTCGTATGTAACAGTCCCCCACGGGGAAAAAATCTCCATGGGTAGCAACGGAAGGCTGAATGTACCGAATAATCCCATCATCCCATTCATTGAGGGAGACGGAACCGGAGTTGATATCTGGAAGGCTTCGGTACGTGTTTTCGACGCTTCTGTAGAAAAGGCTTATGCAGGCAGCAGGAAGATCAGCTGGATGGAAGTATATGCCGGTGAAAAACCCTTCAATATGTTTCGCGAGACAATGGGTGACAAAGCATGGTTACCTGATGAAACCGTAGTTGCTTTCAAGGAGTTCATGGTTGGTATCAAGGGGCCCCTGACAACTCCGATCGGTGGCGGCATAACTTCTCTGAACGTGGCTTTGCGTCAACTGCTTGATTTATATGTTTGTCTTCGCCCGGTACGTTGGTTTCAAGGAGTCCCTTCACCAGTAAAAAAGCCTGAAGATGTAGATATGGTTATCTTTCGTGAAAACTGCGAAGATATATATGCCGGTATTGAGTGGATGACCGGTACTCCTGACTGTGAGAAAATAAAAAAATTCCTCATTGATGAAATGGGGGTCAAAAAAATTCGCTTTCCTGAGACGACTTCAATCGGCATCAAGCCGATATCCAGGCAAGGCTCAGAACGCCTGATCCGCGCGGCCATCCAATATGCACTTGATCACAAGCGTAAATCCGTCACGATTGTCCATAAGGGCAACATCATGAAGTTCACTGAAGGAGCCTTTAAGGATTGGGGTTATGGTGTAGCCAAAGGTGATTTCCGTAATCAAATTGTGACCGAGAGAGAGAGCTGGATAATCGATAATCAAGACCGTAATCCCGGCCTTAAGATTGAAGACAACGCCAAACAGATTGATCCCGGTTATGATATGATGTCCCCAAAACAGAAAGAGGACATCCGCAATGAAGTTCTTACAGCCATCAAGCTGATGCCCACCCATGGTAATGGACAGTGGAAAAAACTTTTGATGGTTAAAGATGCTATAGCTGACATTACTCTGCAGCAGGTTTTGACTCGTGCCAAGGAATTTGATGTGGTCGCAACTATGAATCTGGAAGGTGATTTCCTCTCTGATGCCTTGGCAGCACAGGTAGGTGGTATTGGTATCGCCCCTGGAGCTAATATTAACTATCAGACTGGTCACGCAATTTTTGAGGCTACCCACGGCACAGCTCCCAAATACGCCAATCTGGATAAGGTCAATCCCGGTTCAGTGATTCTCTCAGGAGTCATGATGCTTGAGCACATGGGCTGGCAGGAAGCTGCCGACTTGATTACCAAGGCTATAGACAGGACTATTGGTCAGAAGCGTGTAACCTACGACTTCGAACGAATGATGGATGGTGCTACGCTACTTTCCTGTTCAGGTTTTGCCGATGCCCTGATCGAGAATATGTAAATAAAATTGTTACGTAAATATGGGCGAATTGTGTGATGCCCTTGCATTTGTTTTTAACACCAAACCAATAAAGGAGGAAACAGAAATGGCACGTAAAAAGATTTCTCTCATCGGTGGCGGACAGATTGGTGGCGTTCTTGCCCAGCTTTGCGCATTGCGTGAACTTGGCGACGTTGTCCTGTTTGACATCGTCGAAGGTCTGCCCCAGGGTAAGATGCTCGACATCGCAGAAGTTGGTCCGGTCGATCGCTATGACGTCAACCTGAAAGGCACCAACAGCTACGAAGACATCAAGGGTTCCGACATCGTTATCGTCACGGCAGGTCTGCCTCGCAAGCCCGGCATGAGCCGTGATGACCTGATCGAAGTGAACTCCAAGATCATGACTTCGGTTGCCGAAGGAATTAAGCAGTATGCTCCTAATTCCATCGTGATCGTAATCTCCAACCCGCTCGATGCAATGGTTACCTTGTGTCAGAAGATCACCGGCTTCCCTTACAATCGCGTTATCGGCCAGGCCGGTGTTCTCGACTCAGCCCGCTTTGCAACCTTTATTGCTTGGGAACTGGGAGTATCAGTGAAGGACGTAACTGCAATGACTCTCGGCGGTCACGGCGACGATATGGTCCCACTGGTCCGTTATGCCAGTGTCAACGGTATCCCGGTAATGGAAATCCTTGAGCAGAAATACAAGGATGCTGCCAAGGCCAAAGAAGTTATGGAAGCGATGGTTAAACGTACTCGTGGCGCCGGCGGTGAAGTTGTTGCCCTGCTTAAAACTGGTTCTGCGTTCTACTCACCCGCTTCTTCCGCTATTGCTATGGCTGAATCGATCCTCAAGGATCAAAAACGTGTTCTTCCTACCTGTTGCTTCCTGCAGGGTGAATTCGGCGTCAACGGATTCTATGTCGGCGTACCGGCAATTCTCGGCGAAAAAGGTGTTGAGAACATCATTCAGTTCAAACTGGATGCCGAAGAGCAGGCCATGATGGATAAATCTGTTGCCGCTGTAAAAGAACTGGTTGGTAGCATGAAGTAAATTTAGACTCGTCAGGGTTCTTTTGTGTAACGCAAAAGAAGGGCACTGCCCTTCTTTTGCTACATTATGGGTCTGATATTTCACACCTTTCATTACGGAATAAAGGAGCATTTTCAGATGGAAAAAAAACTGCCGAAAATTGAGATTATTGAGAAGTACTGCAAAGGGTGCCACATTTGTGTAGAGTTCTGCCCTACTAAAGTTCTTGAGATGAAGGGTTTCGTCGTTGCTGTCAAGAACTTGGAAGCCTGTATCAAATGTATGCAATGCGAACTGCGTTGTCCTGACTTCGCAATCAAGGTTATTACTGACTAATCTAACAGGAGGAACTTAACTGTGGCAAAAAAAGTAGAGTTTTTGCAAGGTAATGAGGCTGCGGCTCATGGCGCTATTTACGCCGGCTGCAACTTTTTCGGCGGATACCCGATTACCCCATCGACCGAGGTTTCCGAGGTCCTGTCAATTGAACTGCCAAAAATCGGCGGTAAATTTATTCAGATGGAAGACGAGATCGGTGCCATGGCTGCTTGCCTCGGCGCATCATTAACAGGTGCCAAGGTGCTGACATCAACATCAGGCCCTGGTCTGTCCCTCAAGCAGGAGTTGATCGGTTACGGCTGCATCGCCGAAATTCCCTGTGTTGTTTATAATGTCATGCGTGGCGGTCCTTCCACCGGTATGCCTACCGGGCCTAGTCAGTCTGATGTCATGTGCGCCAAATGGGGAACTCATGGCGATCACGCCACCATCGCACTTATGCCTGCTTCAGTGCAGGAGTGCTATGACATGACAGCAGAAGCCTTCAGCCTGGCTGAGAAGTACCGCATGCCGGTACATGTCTTGCCGGATGAGATCGTTGCCCATATGCGTGAGCGGATTGAGTTCCGCGAGCCAGGTGAGATTGAAATCACCCCTCGCAAGGCGCCGACTGTTCCACCTGAGCAATATAAACCCTATGACACCAGTTTCGGTGATGTGCCACCGCTGGCAGATTTTGGTTCCGGTTACAGGTATCACGTGACTGGTCTTAACAAGATGCAGGACGGTTTTCCAACCACCAAAGCTGAGGTTGTTCAGGCTGAGGAAGAGCGCCAAGTCCGCAAGGTTGATGCCAACATTGATGATATAGTGAAGTTTGAAGAGTATATGCTGGAAGATGCCGATGTCGTTGTTGTGGCCTATGGCTCTACCTCCCGTTCCGCTCGTTATGCAGTCAATGTAGCGCGAGAGCAGGGTGTCAAAGCCGGCATGTTCCGTATCAAGACCTTCTGGCCGTTCCCGGATAAGCAGATCAAAGCCTTGGCCGCTAAGGTCAAAGGGTTTGTAATTCCTGAAATGAACTTGGGCATGTGTTCCATTGAACTTGAACGTTGCGCGCAGGGTAAGGTCCCGGTTCTCGGCATCTTCCGCGTTGATGGTGAGCCAATCAATCCCGACCAGATTGTTGAGAAGATTAAGGAGGTTAAATAACCATGGCTTTTGATTACGAAAAATATCTCCGTCCAGGCAAGCTACCGCACATCTGGTGCCCCGGTTGCGGCCACGGCATTGTCATGAAGGGTCTGATTCGGGCAATGGATACCCTTAAATTGGACATGAAAAACACCGCTATTGTTTCTGGTATCGGTTGTGCATCGCGTCTGCCAGGGTACATTGATTGCTGCACTTTGCACACAGCACACGGCCGCGCCGCTGCATTTGCCACTGGTGTCAAGATGGCCAAGCCGGAAATGAATGTAATTCTCTGCGGCGGCGACGGAGACGGTACCGCCATAGGTGGTAATCATTTCATTCATGCCTGCCGTCGTAACATCGACATGACCTACATCATCATGAATAATTATATCTACGGCATGACCGGTGGCCAGTTCTCTCCTTGTACCCCTACCGGACATAAGGCATCCACCACACCATATGGCAATCCCGACCCCAACTTCGACATTGCAAAGCTTGCCATTGGCGCAGGAGCTACTTTTGTAGCCCGTGGTACTGCTTTCCATGCTAATCAGATCGATAAGTTGATTGCCGAGGCTATTCAGCATAAAGGTTTCTCTGTTGTCGAAATTCTTGACGACTGCCCGACCACCTATGGTCGTCGCAACAAATACAAGTCTGTTATCGAGATGATGAACCGTCTTAAAGAGGTTGCTGTTCCGGTAAAGGCTGCCGAGAAGATGACCGCCGAACAGTTACAGGGTAAGGTTTTGACCGGTGTCCTTTATAAAGATGATTCAAAGTCTGATTACACAACAGAGTACGCCAAGATTATCGAGCGCGCTCAGGCTAAGAAATAATTACAGGAAAAGGAGCGATATATTCATGTCAAGATATGAACTCAGATTTTCCGGTGCGGGCGGACAAGGTCTGATCACCGCCGGGATCATTATGGCCAAGGCCGCTTCTATTTATGAAGGGAAACAGGCCGTTCAGTCGCAGAGTTACGGCCCAGAAGCCCGCGGCGGCGCTTCCAAGTCGGAGGTAATTATCTCCGACGGACCGATCGACTATCCGAAGGTTACCCAGTGTGATGCACTGCTGGCTATGACCCAGGAAGCTGCCAACAAGTACTCGCATGATCTTAAGGAAGGTGGCGTTTTACTGATTGACTCTGATCTGGTCAAGGATGTTCCGCCAGGTAACTTTAAAACAGTTGCCTTCCCGATCATCAACACCGCCAAAAACGAAGTTGGTCGTGAAATTGTTGCTAATATTGTTGCATTGGGTGCTATGGTTGCCCTGACAGGCCAGGTTAGCAGGGAAAATGCAGAAAAGGCTGTTCTTTCCAGTGTTCCTGAAGCTTTTATCGAGCTGAACAGAACGGCTTTTAGCATGGGTTTTGAAAAGGCCATGGCAGCTAGCGCCTAAGTTGTTCTTTTTAAATATTTATGTGATTATAGCCCGGTGGCAACACCGGGCTATAGTTTTATAACTTCTGCATAATTTAGATGTTTGACTAATAACCTTTTACCTTGCCGTATTAGTGGCAGAAATGCTAATTTACCCTCTTTCATATTGAAGGAGGTTTTTTTATTTTA
>MHXL01000079.1:5400-7200 GCA_001824455.1 Desulfuromonadaceae bacterium GWB2_53_15 | reverse complement strand
TTTTGTTTGGCCAGGGAGATGTAACCCAGGATAACCTGGAGCAGATTGTTGAAATCATGTGCCATGCCTCCGGCCAGGATGGCGTTTGCCTCAAGCTTTTCTATTTTAAGGTTTTCAGCCTCAAGTTGGCGCTGCTCGGTAATGTCCTTGGCGGAGTAAATGAACTTGGATATCTTTCCATCCGGAGAGATGAGTGGTGAGATACTGCTGAATACCCAGAATACATTGTTGTCCTTTCCACGGTTTTTGAGGATACCCTGCCATTCACGCCCCTCCATGATTGTGGTCCATAAATTCTCGTAGGTGCTGGCAGGGGTTTCGCCTGATTGGATGATGCGCGGCGTTTTGCCGATGACTTCAGCGACTGCATAGCCAGTCACCTCTAAAAACTTGCGGTTGACATATTCAATGCGACCCTGCGTGTCAGTGATTATCGCTATGCTTGGACACTGTTCAAGTGCATTGCTGAGCAGGCGGATATGCTCAGCCTGCTCCTGCAGACATTGCTGGAACTTGATCGTATTGATGCTGCCCTGGATAACTGCCTGAAGTTTCGAAAATTCTACCGGTTTGCGTATAAACTGGTTAAGGCCGATGTCAATGGCGCTCAGCAGATAATCCGTATCGCTGTAGGCAGTCAGCATGATGATTTGAGCTGCGGGCGCCTCCTCCCGAATTGTACGAGCCATCTCCAGCCCGTCCATATATGGCATCTTGAGGTCGGTGAGTATGATGTCCGGAGAGTGCTCGCGATAGAGCTTTAGGCCTTCAAGACCGTTTTCTGCTAAAAATACCCGGTATCCTTGGCCCTCAAGCATCGGACGCAGCAGCTTGTGGGTTGTGGGGTCATCTTCAACATACAGTATTGTGATGTCGTGCTGAGTTAAATTATGGTCCATGGTTATTCTCGCAAAGGATTTGTTACAGGTCACGATGGCTACAGAAATAAATATTATCACCTAATTAAAAATGTACAAAACTTATTGTGCGTACGCGATACGGTGGTTTTGTATGATGGGAAATCACATCATGTCAACCGGATCGATGTCGATGACCTCGCGAACAGCGGATGCGGTTTCACGCTGTTCAAGCCAGGCGTAGATGAGCCGGCGAAGATCATGGCGGGAGGGAGATTTGAGCAGGATCTGACGACGAAAACGACCACGCAGCCTGTAGAGCGGGGCGGGTGCCGGCCCTAGTATTTCAACCCGCAGGGAAAAATCGCGTTTTAGCTGCAGCAGCAGGCGGACGGTCGTCTCGGCGTGCTGACATACCGCCTGTTCGGCTGTGCCGGAGAGTCCCAGAGCAGCCAGGAAGGCGAAGGGGGGATAACCGACTTCGCGGCGGAAGTCAAGCTCCTGGCTGAAAAAGCCTCCATTGTCGTGGGCGATGGCGCATTGGATGGCGTAGTGGGATGGATTGAGGGTCTGCAGCAGCACTTTACCCGGCGTATTTCCCCGGCCGGCACGTCCGAAGACCTGGGACAGCATCTGGAAGGTTCGCTCAGCACTCCTGAAGTCGGGCATGTTCAGGCTGGCTTCACCGTTGATAACCCCCACCAGGGTTACACCCGGAAAATCGTGGCCTTTGGTGATCATCTGTGTGCCGATCAGTATGTCGGCCGTGCCATCGATCATGCGTGACAGGATGCGATTATGACTTCCCTTGCCGGAGGTTGTGTCGCTATCCATACGCAGGATGCGCGCCTGGGGCAGCAGTTCGCGCAGTTCGTGCTCGACCCGTTCGGTGCCGGCCCCCAGCTCCAGTAACTCCAGGCAACCGCAGGCGGGGCAGGTGCCG
>MHXL01000079.1:3317-5296 GCA_001824455.1 Desulfuromonadaceae bacterium GWB2_53_15 | reverse complement strand
CTCGCTGCAGGTCAGGAAGGTGGCAAATCCGCGCCGGTTGAGGAAGATCATGGCCTGACCGCCCTGTGCCAGGGTTTCCTCCAGTGCCTGTTGGAGTTGGGGCGAGATGGTGGTTTTCACGCCCTGCATGGCTACTGTTTCCACTGTTGGCATGGGGATGCCGCGGACACGCTCGGGGAGCGAGAGCAGCGTCAGCTTGCCCTGCTCCACGGCATACTGGCTCGTGATCAGCGGGGTGGCTGAGCCGAGTATGACGCTTGCCTGCTCCTGCTGTCCTCGGACCAGCGCCAGGTCGCGTGCGTTGTACCGCAGTCCGTCAGCCTGTTTGAACGATGCCTCATGTTCCTCGTCCACAACAATGATGCCGATTTTATCAAGCGGAGCAAAGATGGCCGAGCGGGCGCCGATCACGATGCGGGCCAGGCCGCGCCGGATGCGCCGCCATTCATCATAGCGCTCGCCATCCGATAAGCCGCTGTGCAGGATGGCAATGCCGGCACCGAAGCGGGCGCGGAAACGCCGCACCAGTTGGGGGGTCAGTGATATCTCCGGAATCAGCACCAGGGCGCTTCTGCCCTGATCAAGGGTGTGGGCGATGGCCTGCAGATAAACCTCGGTCTTGCCGCTGCCGGTGACGCCATGCAGAAGGAACGGCGCAAATGTCTGCCCGTCGAGAGCGGTGCGCACGGTGTCAAAGGCGGATTGCTGATGGCAGTTCAGCTCACGGGGTACGTCGCGCTCGCTGGATTCCTCCCGAAACGGGTCGCGATACACCTCGCGCTGCTCCTGCTCCACCAGCCCCAGTTCAAGCAGCCGCTTGAGTTGGGCTGCACACTGTCCGAAGCGCTTGCGCAGCTCAGCTGTTGGGACAGCATCTTCCTCGCGGATGAGCTTCAGAACCTCGGCTGCCTTGGCGCCCAGGGCGCGGGGTGGTTCAGACAGTGGGCCGGGCCGGTAATAGGCTTCGTAACGTATCGAACGGCCGCCGGTTATCGTTTCGGACTCCTGTCCGGAGGTCTTGCGCGATTGCAGATTGATGCCGGACGGCAGGGCTGTCTTGAGTACCTCGCCCAGGGGATGCAGGTAATAGGAAGCTACCCAGCGGAAGAAGACCAGTTCCTGATCTGTCCAGAGCGCATCGTCATCCAGAACAGCGATGATTTCCTTCAATTTAACGGTGTCGCTGGATTCCAGCTGAGCTAGGACATAGGCTGTCAGGCGACGGTTGCCGAAGGGCACAAATACGCGCCGGCCCGGTAAGGCCAGCGCCGACAGGGCCGGCGGCACGCGGTAGTGGAAGGTCCGATCCAGATGCAGGGGGACGGCGACTTCGATGATGTGAAATGGGGCTGTTGTCATAAAATCTTGGCAGTAGGTCAGTGGTGGGAAGTAAAACCGAAGAGAAATAAATGGCGGGGATGGGCGCTCCATCCCCCCGCTGCTACCAGTATTTCTTGGGCGGCTCGGTCTTGCCGACCAGCAGGATGTATCCATCCACGACCTTGAACATGTCACCGCGATCATTGGTCCATGCATCGCCCTCTTCCAGCGGGGCCGGCACCTCGCGTTGACCGAGGAAAACCTCTTCGCCGTCAATCAGGGCGACCCACTCCAGTGCCCCGTTCATCCAGATTCTTGTGTTCAGTGCCATTTTATTTCCTTTATGAAAGTCGTTGTTTGAAGTCCGGGTAGCCAAAGCTGCGTACCACGGTCAGTTCGCCTGTTTCCGGCTCAAAGGTGCAGATGTGCGGCAACTGGATGCCGTTAAAGGTCGTGGTTTTGACCATGGTGTAGTGGGACATGTCCAGGAAGGCCAGCCGGTCGCCAGCCTTTAGCGGCTGTTCGAAGGACCAGTCGCCGATCACGTCCCCGGCCAGGCAGGAAGCACCACCCAGGCGGTAGGTGTGTGTCTTCTCTCCAGCGGCGTAACCGTTCAATATTTCCGGGCGGTAGGGCATCTCCAGGATGTCCGGCATGTG
>MHXL01000079.1:1600-3030 GCA_001824455.1 Desulfuromonadaceae bacterium GWB2_53_15 | reverse complement strand
CGCGGGATGCCGAGGCGCGATTTGGGGGCGCACGGGTCGTAAATGGCAGTGTGCCCTTCTGTGTGTTCCGGGTTGACCCGCAGACCTATGGAGACCCGGTCGGCCTTTTTTTCCCACAGCGGACGAAAACGTTCCAGCTGATTGAAGGAGTTGAACACCAGATGATTGGAGGTTTCCAGAAGTTCGACAATATCGCTTTCCTTGAAGGCGGCGGCAAAGCTATGCACCTCTCGCCCGAACTCTTCCCGCCCCAGGCGCGCCTCCCAGGGGGAACTGGCGCACACGCCCTGCAGGGTCTCCCGGATGAGCGGAAAAACGCTCCACATGGAAAAGGCCTTCAGCGCCAGCAGAATCTTTGCCCCGCTGCGCTGTTGCACTTCGTCCAGGATGGCCAGGTTATGGCGCAAGCGACCCAGGTCCACCACGTAGGCCGGGGAGGGGGCGAGTTCAAGGGTTTTGGGAATGTCGATACCGGTCAAAATATAAACCTTTTAGTCTCTGATGCTAAAGTTCAGGCCATTCCCCGCCATCGACGACTACCGTCGGCAGCCCCATCGGTCCCAGCACCTCCAGGAAAAGTTCCGGATCGAACTGCTCCATGTTGTAGACCCCCGCGCCGCGCCATTTGCCGGTCAGCATCATGATCGCGCCGACCACGGCCGGTACGCCGGTGGTGTAGCTGATGGCCTGGGACCGGACCTCTTTGTAACAGGCTTCATGGTCGCAGATGTTGTAGATGTAAACCTGCTTCGGCTTCCCGTCCTTGATGCCGCGGGCAATCACTCCGATGCAGGTTTTGCCCTTGGTGAGCGGTCCCAGGGAGCCGGGGTCGGGCAGCAACGCTTTCAGGAACTGGATCGGCACGATCTTCCGGCCGTTAAACTCCACCTCGTCGATGCGGGTCATGCCGACGTTCTGCAGCACCTCCAGGTGCTTGAGGTAGTTGTCGGAGAAGGTCATCCAGAACTGGGCCTTTCTGATACTCGGGATATGCTTGACCAGCGACTCCATCTCCTCGTGGTACAGACGGTAGATGTTCATCGGGCCGATCCCCTCCGGGAAGTCGAAGGAGTGTTTGGTGGTTAGTGGCGGACTCTCCACCCATTGCCCGTT
Organism: Desulfuromonadaceae bacterium GWB2_53_15; assembly: GCA_001824455.1. Classification (GTDB taxonomy): domain Bacteria; phylum Desulfobacterota; class Desulfuromonadia; order Geobacterales; family Pseudopelobacteraceae; genus JACPFJ01. Next base: position 1,917 of record MHXL01000079.1, on the reverse strand, counting down.
TTCCCAGTGACGGCAGGTGGCGGTGACTTCGCGGATGTTGATCTCCGGGTTGAAGTTGGTGGCAAAGGGTTGGCCGTGGGAGCCGGCGTTGGCATCGATGATGTCGATCTCCTGGACTTCATCCAGGTATTTCTTGGCAGCCAGGGCAGTATAGACGTTGGTCACCCCGGGATCGAAACCGGAGCCGAGCAGGGCCATCAAACCCTTTTCCTTGAAGCGTTCCTGATAGGCCCACTGCCAGGAATACTCGAACTTGGCGGTATCCAATGGCTCGTAGTTGGCCGTATCCAGATAATCCACACCGGTCTCCAGGCAGG
>MHXL01000079.1:452-1508 GCA_001824455.1 Desulfuromonadaceae bacterium GWB2_53_15 | reverse complement strand
AGGCCAGGGTGATCTCGCTGAAGATGTCGCGGCGCTGGGCGCATTTATGGGTGACAACCTGGCCGACGCCACCGGCTCCGATGATCAGGACTTTGCTCATAGTATGTAACTCCTCTAAAACTAGAATCCACCACAGAGACACAGAGACACGGAGAAAAGCAGAAAAACATGAAGATCGTAAACAGAACTGCCTGGGAGCAGGCTCCTTTTTTGTCTATGAATTTCAGTAGGTTTTCTCTGTGTCTCCGTGTCTCCGTGCCTCCGTGGTAAAGTTGTATCGGTTTTATTCCCCCAGGTAAGTATACCCCAGCAGGGTCTTGTCCAGCAGTTCGATGAAGTGGCTGCTTTCCTCGATGGAGATTTTTTTCGACGCTACGCTCTTCTCAAGATTGTCCCGCACGCGTTTCAGGATTTCAGGCCCCTTGTACTGGACATACTTCAGGGTTTCCCAGGTTGCGTCGCCGTTAATGACCGTGTCGATCATATAGCCGGTCTTCTTGTTGAAGGTGATGTGCACGGCATTTGTGTCGCCGAACAGGTTGTGCAGGTCTCCAAGGATCTCCTGGTAGGCGCCGATCAGGAAGAAGCCGATGTAGTAGTCCTCGTCCTTGCGGATCTTGTGCAGCGGCAGAGACTTGGTGCGGCCGTTCTCGCCGACAAAACTGGTTATTTCACCGTCCGAATCACAGGTGATGTCGGCAATGGAGGCCATGACATCCGGTTTATGGTTGAGTCGCTGCAACGGCACGATCGGGAAAAGCTGGTCAATGGCCCAGGAGTCGGGGATCGACTGGAATAACGAGAAATTGGCAAAGTAGGTCTGCCGCATGGAGAGCTGAAAGTTTTGCAGCTCTTCCGGGATCGGCTTGATCTTCTCGACTATGCTGTTGATTCTTTTGATGATCTTCGAGTAAAGCCACTCGGCGATGGCCCGGTCGTTGAGGGTGAGATAACCAAGGTTGAAGAGGCTGACCGCTTCGTTGATCAGTTGCAGCGTGTCATGATAATCTTCGCGCAGGGAGTAGCGGTCGATGCTTTTGTAGATATCCATCAGCT
>MHXL01000079.1:0-418 GCA_001824455.1 Desulfuromonadaceae bacterium GWB2_53_15 | reverse complement strand
CAGGATCTCCTCGAAATCCGGCATCAGGTGCTGGGTATTGGTATTGAGGACATTGGTGACCAGCACCGAATAGTGGGCAACGGTTGCCCGGCCTGATTCGGAGATGATGTTGGGGCATTCCACTCCTGCCTCGTCACAGATGTTCTTGATCTGGTAGATGACATCGTTGGCATACTCTTCTATGGTATAGTTGACGCTGGAAAAATAGCTCGACTTGGAGCCGTCGTAATCGACGCCCAATCCCCCGCCGATATCGAGATATTCAATTCCGACTCCGAGCTTCCTCATCTCGGTGTAGACGCGGGCAACTTCGATCAGGGCGGTCTTGATCTTATCGATCTTGGTAATCTGGCTGCCGATGTGGGAGTGCAGCAGTTTTACGCATACCAGCATGCCCTGCTCTTCCAGCATGCGGATG
>MHXL01000078.1:13967-24731 GCA_001824455.1 Desulfuromonadaceae bacterium GWB2_53_15 | reverse complement strand
AAAATTACTTTTGATATGTCCCCTATGGCTACCGCTGAGAATCGGGTCCGTCGAGGCATAATCCGACTTGTGACAACCTTTGCAGGTTAGGCTGCCTCCCCATTGGGCTTTCATATTGGGTTGACCAGGATTGATCACATTGTTGCCGGGACTATGGCAGTAGGTGCTCTGGCAGGTTCCGTTACGCAGCAGACTCTGACTTGGCAGATAATTCGGGTAGCTCACATTGCCGGTATAACGGCCAAAGCCATTGTTTGGCGCAGCGGCAAATGACACTACCAGCCCTCGATTGCCGGAACTGGTGGCATGGGCAAACGGCTTGGACTCGCTGGTATGGGCAGGGTGGCATTTTACACAGGATGTCGTGGTGGTTGAGTAGTAGTCACCATGCTTTTTGCCGGAACCGGAGGCAGCAGGGTGACTGCCGTCGGCGGGTGCAGCACCATGGCATTTGCTGCAATCATTTGGGGATTCAAAATTGGTTGTACCCCAGGCAGGGGTAGCGCTTTCAAAATGACAGTTGACATTGGAGCATGTTCCCAAGGGATCAGGCGGAAGAGAGGTCTGGTTAAAAAAGGTACCGCGGTTGTAAGTTGCCAGTGAGTGGCTTATTGAATAGTTGTTGAGCGCCGGGGTTAACCTGATGAGCGGCTTGCTGCCAGACCCAGGAGCAGGGGCGCTGTGGTTGGCGGCATACGAGCTGGCTTCTACTCCGTGACAGGGAATGCACGAGACAGTTGAATTACTGGAATGACCTTGGTGATTTCCCTTAAAAGCTCCGGTTGCAGGATTGCGCTCTCCAGCAGCGGAATCCAAAGGCGGCATTGTGTGGCAGGCGTTACATGGAAGCGCAGCATGAGCATGGCCTGTAGCAATTATACTAATTGCCATAAAAACAAGTATAAGCCAGGCCAGGCTAGTAACCTTTATATAGTTTTCATTCCTGATCATAGACAACCCCTTAATGTATAAAACCTGCGAATTAGTATTTTCTGACAACTTATCAACACCAATGCACACACAAAACAGTCATATCGCGGATGCCACTCGTGATATTTATCAGTACAGATGTGGCTCCAGGTAATTTTCATGGACGGCTCATCAGTGACAACCACATGAAACTAAATGAGAATATGTCAATTAAAATGCACACGATCGATTTTGCCAGCCAATACTACTTTATTACAGTCTATTAATAAAGCATTTTTAATGCCAAATTAATTAACCTTATGATTATTTAATTTTTCATTTTAATTACGCCTGCAGCAGCCATTGCAATACTTACCGTCAAATAGCGAGAACACTATTGGCAATTGCAAATTGAAACAAAATTGCCTCACAGCCGCTGTATGTGATACAAACTTGCAACATGAAAAAACTCAATCCACCGCAGCAGCAGGCGGTCCATCATACCGAGGGCGCCCTGCTGATCCTGGCCGGCGCCGGTTCCGGCAAGACCCAGGTCATCACCACCCGCATTGTCCATCTGCTGAAAGACAAGCGCATCCCGGCCGAGAACATCCTGGCGGTCACCTTCACCAACAAGGCCGCCCGCGAGATGCGGGAGCGCGTCAGCTCCATGGCCGGGTCAATGGCCGACGGCATCGTCATCTCCACCTTCCACTCCCTTGGGGTGCGGATCCTGCGCCGTGATATCCGCGCCCTGGGCTTCAAACCCAATTTTTCCATCTACTCCACTTCGGATCAGGCCGGCGTGCTGCGCCAGGCCATGCGTGAGCGAGGCATCGATCCGAAACAGATCGACCCGAATCTGCTGCTCTGGAAGATCTCCGGTCTGAAAAACCGCCTGATTAGTCCGCAGGAGTTCAAACCGGAAAGCTCCGACCGCATCGAACTGGCCACCGCAGCCGTCTATCTGCGCTATCAGGAACTGCTCAAGGGCTTCAACGCCATCGACTTCGACGACATCATCATGCTCTCGGTCAAGCTGCTGCAAACCAACACCGCCATACTGGGGCACTGGCAGGAGCGCTTCCGCTATATCATGGTGGATGAGTACCAGGACACCAACGCCTCCCAATACCTGCTGATCTCGCTTTTGGCCAAAAAACACCGCAACCTCTGCGTGGTGGGAGACGACGACCAATCCATCTACGGCTGGCGCGGGGCCGAGGTGCAAAACATCCTCAACTTTGAGCACGATTATGCCAATTGCAAGGTCATCAAGCTGGAGCAGAACTACCGCTCTACCAGCTCCATCCTGGATGCGGCCAACAGTGTCATCCGAAACAACCCGATCCGCACCGACAAGGCGCTCTGGACCGCCAGCGGCCTGGGGCGCGAGATCGACCTGTTTGTAGCCGACAACGAAGAGGAGGAAGCCGCCAAGGTTGTTGACAGCATGATGATGGAGCAGTTCAAGGGGAAGCTGTCCTGGTCGGACATGGCCATCCTGTACCGCTCCAATGCCCAGAGCCGGGCCTTTGAAGAGAAGCTGCGCCAGGAACGCATCCCATATGTTGTCATCGGCGGGATGCAGTTCTACGAGCGCAAGGAAGTCAAAGACGCCATCGCCTACCTCAAGGTGATCGACAACCCCAGTGACGAGGCCTCACTGCTCAGGATCATAAATTTCCCTCGCCGGGGGATCGGCGACAACACCCTGAACCACCTCAATCAATGGTCCATGGAGCATGATGTGCCGTTGTTCGATGCGCTAGGGCGGGTTAGCGAGATACCTGACATCTCGGTATCATCCAAAAAAGCAGTGATCGCTTTTCATAGCATGATGAAAGAGGTGATCGCCGGGTTCGGCAAAAACCGCTTGGGGGAACAGGTCAACACCCTCTTCAACCGTTTGCGCATCGAGGATGAGCTCTACCGCACCCTCAACGATGCTGCCCAAGCCCGCAAGCATATCGAGAACATCGAACAAGTGGTCAACTCCCTGGCGTTGTACGAAGAGCAGAACCCGCGGGGAACGCTGTCGGCATTTCTGGAGCGAATTTCGCTGATGGATGAGGACAAGCCGTCCGAAGACGACAAGGAGCATGGCCAGAATGCGGTCACGCTCATGTCGCTGCACTCCAGTAAGGGACTGGAGTTCAGCCACGTCTACCTGGTGGGGGTGGAAGAAGAATTGTTACCGCATAAAAGATCGATCGAGGAGGATCCGAGTTGCGCCGAGGAACGCCGGCTATGTTATGTCGGTATTACCAGGGCGCGTCAGCACCTTACGATCTCCCGGTGCCTGACGCGCAGGAAATACGGTGCGCTGGAGGAACGCCGACCCAGCCGTTTCCTGGCGGAGATACCTGAACACCTACTGAACACAACTTCATGTGATGCTGGAGATAAAGAGGTTGATTCGGCTGATATGGCGAAGGATTTTTTTGCTCAGATGCTGGGGGATTGAATTTACAACAGGTTATTAGGCTTCATCCGACTCTAACATGAACTCGCGCGACCTGGAGCGGGTATGCAGCAACAGCAGGTTGCCGATGGTGAACAGGACTGCCCCGGCCATGGCCATGGCGGCGCCTGGTTCGCGATGGACCTCCAGCAAGGCCACCGGCGGCTGGCCTGGCTCGGCATGCTTGATATACACCCCGTAACCGTTACTGAACCAAGGATGATTAGGACTGATGGTCACCCCACCCTGCCCGGCTGTCTCTTGTGTGACAAGCAGAGCCTTGTAGCCAAGCGGCCTGTCCCCTCCCATGGGCGAAAAGATCGCGCCGACCCGCGCCACCTGAACCGCTGCACCGTCCGGCAGCTGAAAGCCGGCTCCCTCCGGGATTTCGATCGCACCCTTAAAACCCCACAGCGCACTCTGCAGGTGGGCCAGGACAATCAGCAGGAAACCGGCATGAATCAACTGAGGCGGCAGCCAGGCCAGAATGGCATTGCTGCTGAAACGCTGGAAAACGGTATCGGCGCTGCAACAGAGGGTGTTCAGCGCCAGCAGTGCCAGAAGGACAATCGTAAGCCAGAGCCACCATGTTGTTGCCAGGGAGAACTCGGCTAGCCAGACAAAGAGCGGCATGGAATTGAGCGCTGTTGCTACGTCACCCGACAGCCCGAAAGAGCCGGCTCCCATAACGATACAGACCAGCGCCAGCAGCACCAGCCCGACTTCAAGAGATATGAGCAGGTTCCAGAGTCTTTTCATCCTAAAAACTGTGCGAGCTTTTCATCAGCAGGCTTACCCCCAGATAGGTAAACAACGTCACAACAAATCCCAGAACCCCCAACCAGGCCGATAGAACATCCCATTTGGCACCTTTCAGGCGCAGGTGCAGCACCAAGGCGTAAAACAGCCAGAGGATCGAGGTCCAGAGTTCCTTGGGGGTCCACAACCAGTAGGTACCCCAGGCATAGTAGCCCCAGATACCGCCGGCGACCATGGATGCCGAGAAAAAGGACCAGCCCGCCAGGGCGGTCTTGAACTGGATGTCCATCAACGAGCGGTCCCGGACCGCCAGCCACCCGGCAGACACAATCGCGCCGATACCGAACAGGGCATAGGCAAAAAAGGCCAGGACTACATGCAGCTCGAACCACAAGGTATCCAGAATGGCCGGCATCGGCATGCTCCTGACCGGAAAAATGAGCGCCAGACCACCAAAAATCCCCGCCATTATACCGACAGCGGCATTGAACCAGGCAGCACTGCGCAGCGGCCGGGACAGTCGGGTCGCCAACCCCATGGCAGCCAGGGACACGGCGAAAAAGGCGATCGTATCGTGCGGCCCAACTAATGGCAGCCGCCCCAGCGACCAGCCCCGCAGCCCAAGGTAGCTGATCCCGGCCGCCAGGCCCAGTGCCAGCAACCAGCGGTTAAAGGCCCCGAAGAAGCAGAACGCTGCGAATGTCAGTAGAAGAGGTTGCATTTATTGCCTATGACTTGATAAGCATTGAGTTATGAGCTACGCTCCGTTACCAACTGCATATCATGTTTAACCATTTTCAGGCAACTACAGAGTCTTGCATATTTTTTCTGGAAACATGGCAAAATTTCGATACACTGTATCCCATGCGAACAGATACCATTAACAGCAGCAGCCACATGGCCAAACTCATGGCTCTCGACAAAAGAACCCTGCCCCCGGATGGCGGCGAACGCTTCAACCGCCTGATCTTTGCCCGCAGCCCCTATCTGATCCAGCACGCCGAAAATCCGGTGGACTGGTACGAATGGGGGCCGGCTGCCTTTGAAAAGGCGCAGCGGGAAAACATGCCGATCTTCCTCTCCATCGGCTACGCCACCTGCCACTGGTGTCACGTCATGGCCCACGAATCCTTCGAGGATCAAGAACTGGCCGGCCTGATCAACCGCTACTTCGTCTGCATCAAGGTTGATCGGGAGGAACGCCCGGATATCGACGACTTCTATATGACCGTATCCCAGTTGCTGACCGGTGGCGGCGGTTGGCCGCTCAACATCTTCATGACGCCAGACAAACATCCTTTTATGGCCATAACCTACCTGCCCAGGAAAAAGCTCGGGGACACCCCCGGTCTGATGGACCTGCTGACCAACCTCGCTGCAATCTGGCGCCAGCGGCCGGATCTGGTCGATAAAAACTGCAAGGACATTATGGAGTCGCTGAGCGAGATCTCCCATCCGGTGACGGAAAAAAGCGCTGACCTGGCGGATCTGACACGCCGGGCGCAAGTACAACTCCGGCAGATGTATGACACCGAAATGGGTGGTTTCGGCACAGCCCCAAAATTTCCCATGCCGATCTATCTGAGTTGGCTGATCCAACAGGGACTGGCTGGCGACAAGACAGCCCTGAACAGTGCGCTCTACACCCTGCGGCGGATCCGCAACGGCGGCATCTGGGACCAGTTGGGCGGCGGAGTTCATCGTTATGCCGTGGACCAGGCTTGGCTCATACCGCACTTCGAGAAGATGTTGTATGATCAGGCTTTGTTGGCTCTGGTGTCACTGGAGGCCTTCCAAGCCAGTAATGTCGGCTTTTTTCTTGAGATGGCCATAGAAATATTCAACTTTGTGGAACGGGATCTGTCATCACAGGAAGGCGGATTTTGTTCGGCCCTGGATGCGGATTCCGAGGGCGTGGAAGGCAAGTTCTATGTCTGGGACAAGCAGGAGATCGATGAGCTTCTCGGCGAGGATGCCACTCTGTTTTGCGGCTATTTCGACGTAACCGCATCGGGTAATTTCGAGAGTAATACCATCTTGAACATCCCTGTCGAACGCGAGGAGTTCTGTCAAAGAGAGAATCTTGACCAAGCCGAAACGGAGCGGAGGCTGAAGCGCTGCCGTTCGCAACTGTTGAAACGGCGGGCAAAACGGATCAAACCGTTGCGCGACGGCAAGGTCATTACCGCCTGGAACGGCTTGATTATCGCCGCCCTGGCAAAAGGCGGCATCACCAGCGGCAAACAGAAGCATGTGGAGCAAGCCGTCCGGGCAGCCACCTTTATCCTGAATAACATGCGCCGCAGTGACGGCAGGTTGCTGCGCAGTTATCTGGACGGCCCCTCGGATGTTCCAGCCTTCCTGGAAGACTACGCCTGCCTGGCCTTTGGTTTGCTGGAATTGTTCGAAGCCACGCTTGACAGCAGATGGCTAAACGAGGCTTTGCGTCTGGCAGATGAAACACTGCTACACTTCCATTCTTCGGATAGTGGCAGATTCTTCAAGGTCGGCCAGGATGTAGAGCAGATGCCGGTGCAAGCGGCATTGGATCACGACGGCGTCATCCCGTCGGCCTTCTCCATAGCCGCCAAATGCTTTGTCCGCCTGAGTCACGCCTGTGACCGCCCGGATCTGTACGACTTTGCCCATGTACTGCTTGAAACCTCGCTGGCCGATGCCCAGCGTCAACCAACGGCGCACCTGGGCACCCTGCAAGCACTGGGAATGCTGGAAAACGAGCCGACAATTGTCAGGTTGCGAGGCCGGAGAGATTCAAGGCAGATCCATAAACTGCTACAGGTCGTTAAAAGCAGTTACCTCCCCAACCTGTCCATAATCCATGAGGAATGCGACCATGAAGGCCAGGCCTTTGTCTGTGCCCGGGGGGCTTGTCACCCACCACTTTCAGACAGCATCGCCCTGAAGAGGATGCTCATCCTGCTCGATTGACCGCACACTCGAACGGATGGCGACTATCAAAAAGCTGTCCGGTCCGGAGATTTTCCATGAGCAACTTTTCGAGTTTACGGGCAGCCAAAATCTAACGCCAGGCGCAGGGAGGAATCGTGATAAAAAAGGTACAGCAAATCGTCTTTACTGCAGCTACCCTGGTCGCCCTGTCAGGATTGGCTTACAGCGAAAACACCGGTAGCAGCATCTATGAACAGGTCGATACCGGTATAAGTGCCGACAGCAACATAGACGGCTCTGCTGGCGGTGCCACCGGCAGCGGCACAGATACGGGCACGGAGAATCCACCCGGTACAGGTGGAGATATTGAAAGGGGTGACTACCCGGGCGGCAGTCCGGGAGGAATTATGGAAAACTATTCCAGTGCCACTAATGGCGACAGCAGCGTGCCTCCAAGTGAAGGAGACGAAGGGGCAAATCCCTAACTGACAAACAGATAAAAAAACAGGGTCAGGTTTCAACCGTATAATGATTGCAACATGCCCCTGATTTTGTAGCGCCAGATTGAGGTCAGGCCGAGATCGGTTCCAAACGTTCCTCCACCTTTGACAGCCGCCCCCCCAACTTGGCCAAAGTCTTGCGCATCTCCGGCAGATGAGGGAACACAGCGGCTGATTTGAGCCGTGACTGGTGCTGGATAGCTGGAGTACCGCTCAACACAGCCCCGGCCGCAACAGTGTTGAACACACCCGATTGGCCGGATATCATGGCATTGTCACCAATCACAACATGATCGACAATCGCCACCTGGCCTCCCAGCACAACATGCCTTCCCAATGTAACGCTGCCCGCAATGCCGGCCTGCGCCACAACCATACAATCCTCTCCGATCGTGCAATTATGGGCAATCTGAACAAGGTTGTCGATCTTGGTGCCCCGCCCGATACGGGTAACTTCCAATGCCGCCCTGTCAACGGTAGTATTGGCCCCGATCTCCACGTCGTCCTCGATAATAACGATACCGATCTGCGGTATTTTGAACCAGGCAGTACCGTCCGGAGCATAACCAAAGCCATCGCTGCCGATGACCGTGCCATTATGGATGGTAACGCGGTTGCCGAGACGGCATCCCTCCCGCACGGAAACACCGGCATGCAGGGTCACATCATCTCCCAGCACAACCCCTGCATACAGCGTAACATTGGGATGAATTGTGACCCGATCGCCAATGCGCACCCCTTCGGCGATATAGGCTCCGGGATAAACGGTAGCTTGCTGCCCGATCACGGCCCCTTTATCGACATTCGCACCAGCCATGATCCCGCGGGCGAGATGGGGCTGGCGGGTGAATAGCATCAGCAGCTTTGCAAAGGCCAGATAGGGGTTGGCCACAACAATCGCATTGCGCCCAAAGGTATCGGCTGTGGGAGGCAGAACAACGGCACTCGCACGGGTTGTTTCCACCTTTGCCGCATAGCGGGGATTCGCCAGAAAGGTGATCTGCCCCTCACTGGCATTATCCAAAGTCCCGAGCCCTGTTATGCAGAGCGAGGGATCGCCTGTTACCTGGCCACCAAGATGGTCAGCCAATTCCTGTAGTGTTTTACCAGCGGTCATTATGACTCCCGACTTTCAATGAATACTATTCTTTGACAATACGCTATTCGCAGTATTATGAATATAAGATTATTCATCAGCAGCCTTGTTTGACTGCATGTCAAAAAATCGGCAACACAACCTTGCGGATTGATTACAATTGCCGCAGACTGCGTCAAAATCGCTCAGTTTTTACTTTCGCATATATAGCAAATATTGCTTATTACCTGAAAACACTGGTATATTTTTTTGGCATGCGTTATGTATAAACAGGATTTGTACTTCGACGTTCAATCTGACCGAGAGGATAACCATGAAAAAGCTGTCGGCACTCATCCTCTGCCTGATACACCTGTTGACAACCGCTCCCTTGGCCGCTGAAATCAATCTGTCCATGGCAGCCAGCCTGAAAGAGGCGGTCAATGAGATTGCCGATGCTTTCAAGAAAAAGAATCCGGGGATCAAGATCAACAGTAACGCCGGTGGTTCCGGAGCTTTGGCCAAACAGATCGAAAACGGCGCTCCTGCCGACCTTTTTCTTTCAGCCAACGAAGAGTGGATGAATTATCTCAAAGCCAAAGGCATGATCGATCAGCGGCAGATCATCAACCTTGCCTATAATGAGCTGGTGTTTGCCGGCAAGACTCCGCTTAAGATCACCAGGATGCAGGATCTGCCGCAACTGGAGCGGATCGCCATTGGCAGTCCCAAAAGCGTTCCGGCCGGGGAATATGCCATGGCGGCCATGAAAAAAACCGGCGTGGATACAGCGCTGGGGAAGAAGCTAGTCATGGCCCGGGATGCGCGTGAATGCCTGATGTATGCCGAACGTGGCGAGGTGGATGGAGCTTTTGTCTACCGCACTGACGCCCTGCTGTTAGCCAGGCAGGCAAGAATACTTTTCACGGTACCCCAGGACCTGTACGGCCGGGTAACTTATCCAATGGGCCTGACCGCCACAGGGGCAAAAAAGACTGAAGCCGTGGCATTCTACCGATTCCTGCAATCGCCTGAAGCCCGGAAAATTCTCGACAAATACGGCTTTACAACCCGGTAACCTATGACAACACTCAATCCCTCGGATATCCAGGCAATTCTGCTCTCGGCCAAGGTGGCCACGGTGGCGACACTGCTCTCGCTCCCCTTTGGCTTTTTGTGTGCCTATATCCTCGCCTTCCACGAATTCAGGGGCAAGCTGCTGCTGGAGGGGCTCATCAACCTGCCGCTCACCCTGCCGCCGGTTGTGATCGGCTACCTGTTGCTGCTGCTGTTGGGATCAAACGGTTGGCTGGCGCCTGTACTCAACAGCCTGGGAATCCGCCTGCTGTTCAGCTGGAAGGCTGCGGTGATCGCCTCGTCCGTGGTCGGCTTCCCGCTTCTGGTGCGTTCCATGCGCATCGGCATGGAATCGATCGACCTGCGCTTGATCCAGACCTCCCGCACCCTGGGGGCCACCTGGTACGACGCGCTGCTTACCATCATCGCGCCGCTTTCTTTGCGCGGGATCATGGCTGGTTCATCCTTGATGTTTGCCCGCAGTTTGGGTGAATTCGGCGCCACCATCATCGTGGCCGGCAACATCCCAGGCGTCACCCAGACCATCCCACTGGCGATCTACGACTACGCTGCCTCACCGCAAGGTGATCAGGCCGCCCTGCTGTTGTGCGGAATCTCCGTAACGCTTTCCCTGGCCATCTTGATTTTCCATGACAGCATGGCCCGTCGTTTTGTGAGAAAGGACTGAGATGAAGCTTGAACTGGCATTGACACACCAGCTGGATGCCTTTCGGCTCAAGGCCGAGCTCAGTTTTCAGGGCAACAGCCTGGGGCTGTTCGGGCCATCCGGCAGCGGCAAGAGCACTCTTGCCGGACTGATTGCCGGACTCGCTCGACCGCAAGGGGGCTATTTGAGGCTGGATGGCGATGTCATCTTCGACAGCAACAGCAACATCCATCTCCCTCCTGAACAGCGCCGCATCGCGCTGGTCTTTCAGCATTCGGCCCTTTTTCCCCACATGACTGTCAGGGGCAACCTGTTGTACGGTTTCAATCGCCGCCCCCCCCAGGATAGCAGCATCGACATCGATTCCGTTTCCCGTGCCCTGGGATTGTCGGACCTTCTTGAA
>MHXL01000078.1:8337-13928 GCA_001824455.1 Desulfuromonadaceae bacterium GWB2_53_15 | reverse complement strand
GTCGCCATTGGCCGGGCAGTGCTCTCCAGTCCGCGCCTGTTGCTGATGGACGAACCGCTTTCGGCATTGGACGACGACAGCAAGTTTCAGATCATCTCGTACCTCAAGGCCACCTGTGCACGCTTCAACATCCCTTTCATCTTTATCAGCCATTCGCTGGTCGAGATGCGCATGATGACCGATACGGCCGCCGTTATCGCCCAGGGCGGCATTACCAGCACCTGCAGCACCGAAGCGCTGGCCAGAACCATGATGGAGCGCAGCCCGGTGGGCTACATCAACATCCTTGGATTGAGCGGCATGAGCGAACGGGCCGGTCTCTGCGCCTATAACTGGAACGGCGGCGAACTGCTGCTGTCGAAGGGTAACCGCACAACCATCAGCGGCCTGTTCGAGCTGTCATCAAAGGACATCATCCTCTTCAAGAAGCATCCCGAAGCCATCAGCGCACGCAATCTGCTACAATGTACCGTAGTCAACCTGTTTGAAAGCGGCACCAAGATGGGGGTCGAACTGGATTGCAACACCGGCCGCCTGATCGCAGAGATCGTTCCCGATGCCGGCCGTGAGCTGGACATCGTAGTTGGCAGCGTCGTCCACGCCGCCATCAAGGCCTCGGCCTTCCGCAGACTGGCTACGACACAGGCCGCTCAGGAACAGGTTCAGTGCCCTGTAACATCAAAATCTAACCCCCCTCGGTCCCCCCTTACCTAAGGGGGGAAGCCTTTAAGTCTCCCCTTAGATAAGGGGAGACTGAGAGGGTTTATTTGCGAATCTGTGACCTCTGTGGCCACGGCCTTTTTCTGGATAAATAAATGGGCCTCTCAAAATATCCTTCCACCGTTACCATGCCGAATACCGAGCAGCCCTACCCTTCTATACTTGTATTTTTGCAGCAGCGGTTTCCCTTTGTTGCAACACAGCTCTGGGAGCAGCGCATAGCCGAAGGCAAGGTACTGGATGAGCAGTCCACCCCAATAACCCTGGAGACCGGATATGCCCCTGGCAAACGCATCTTTTACTTCAGGGAAGTTGACACAGAGCCGGTCATCCCTTTTTCGGAAAAGATCCTGTTCCAGGATGATGAAATCCTGGTTGCCTGCAAACCTCATTTCCTGCCCGTAACCCCGGGTGGCCGCTATGTTGACGAGTGCCTGCTGAACCGCTTGCGAAGTAGCTCTGGAATCCATGATCTGGCGCCACTTCACCGCATCGACCGTGAGACCGCCGGCATCGTCCTGTTTTCCGTCAACATGAAGACACGGAGCCTGTACAGCCAGTTGTTCTTGCATGGCAGCGTCGAAAAGACCTACCAGGCTCTCTCTGCGCATGTTCCCCTGGGTGATAAAAAAGAATGGATCGTAGCGGACAGGATTGTGCGCGGAGAACCGTGGTTTCGGATGAAAACAGGTCCGGGAACCGTAAATGCGCGATCAATGATCAACCTGGTGGAGGTAAAGGAGAACCGGGCGCGTTTTGTTTTGCGGCCCATAAGCGGAAAGACGCATCAACTGCGGATTCATATGAGCTGGCTTGGCTTCGGGATATTGAATGACAGGTATTACCCTGAGTTGCAGCCGGAAAGCGAGGATAACTTCAACACCCCACTTCAGCTTGTTGCCAAAATGGTACGTTTTCAAGACCCTGTCACCGGAGAAAATCGGGAGTTCGTCTCCGGGCGAGAACTTTTGTTGTAATCAAATGGTCAAAACTTGCTTCCACCTTGCATAATCGTCAACTCTTAGCCCTGCCTTGCAGCCCTTCCACTTTGTTGGAGCCTGAATCAATTCCATCAGCTGTATATTAGACAAGCATATGTTTTTCAATTCCCATTGTTTCGGCAAACTAAAACCTTCTGTCTGATGTTGCCGATATTATTTATTAATTTGCTTGACAGGCAATCGCTTCATGATGTATTTCAAATTAAAATTTGCTTATTTATTAGTCGTGATATGAAATAAAGTCGTAGCTTGGTTCCAGCTCACCCACCCGTTGTCCCCCAAAGTTGGCCAGATTGCAGGACGCCGCAAGCGACTAAAACATAAAGCATGACAGTCAACCAGATGTTTCAATAGCGAGATACAATAAGCTAACTGGGACATGTTCTCTAATTCCGATAATTGCAAACGGCATTGAAATTTCTGAAAGGAAAGGTCCAAGCCAATGCAGTTAAACAACAACTATGCAAGGAGGTGATCGTTATGAGATGAGAATTGTACTGTAAAAACGTTGTGTGATTATGAACAGCTTGCCTGAAACTAAACAATAAATCGAACTGTGTAAAAGGGGGGTGTTATGTCTATTGGTCAGGAATTATCGTCCATCGATTTTCAATCCATGATTGGCGGTCCTTTGAACGCCGTCATCAAAGCTCAAGCACAATCTGCACAAACGTCGGTAGATTTCATAAAGAGTGTTGGCTTCAATGCAGCGGATGCGGCGACCGATCCGGGAAAACCAACGATGGTCACGTTCGAATATGACAAACCAGTTGAATCAAAAGATTCTGAAGGGGTTATCACCGTCACGCCGACACCGTTTAAACTGACCGTGCCGATTCTCACGATGCTTCCCATTCCATTTATAAGGGTGGAAGAGGTAACGATCGACTTCAACGCCAAGATCAATTCGATTGTGGAGTCGACAACGTCATCATCATCAGAATTAAATGCATCGCTTGCTGTTAAGGGTGGATGGGGTCCAGTGTCTGCCGAGTTGAAATGTAGCTACAGCAACAAAAAATCCACGTCTGCCACCGACAAGACAGAACGTACTTACAGTTTGATCATCCATGTTCGCGCGGTGCAAGATGAGCTTCCTGCTGGGATGGAAAAACTCTTGGGCGTTCTTGAAAATAATATCAAGGAAGTGAAAGCTGCGTAATAAATTTAAAAGTATGCAGGTAGAGTAACGTCGGAAACGTCCCTTTACCTGCATACGTCAGAATATTCGGAGGTAATCATGGCAGACTTGGGCGACATGTTGGGTTCATTGATGTCCGGATTAATTCGTGCACGTCGCATGGCTGATGAGCAAACAGCAGCACTTGCAGAATACTACAAAGAGAACCCGCTTCTTGAAGGTTTATCGGTTCCCCGCATACGCATCCCGGAATTGACTATCGACATGCCTTTTCTAATTGAGGATAACGTGGAAGGTGAAACTGGGGAGATGGCGGATTCGACAAAGATTGCATCTGCGTTAGAAGCACAATTGGAATCGACACTTTCAAGGAACCACATTAAAACCAACCATACTTTCCGTAAGACTTTTATAGATGAGGTAAAAAAACAACTTGAGTTGGTTAAACAGACACGTGCGCCTGTGATGAAAGAAGCTGTTGCACGTAGCGTGCAAAAGGCGTTTGCAGCCACTATGACTAAAACCAGGACTATCCTGACTGCCAAAGAAACAGAAACCATCGCAAAAGACCTAAGGAGCAAGCTTTCAGCTGTCAGTATTGCCAAAGAACCGCTAATCCCAAGTATTGTGGCCAACATTAAAACGGCCGATGTTAAAGAGCAGACATCAACTGCAAGCGTTGTGCGTCTGAAAATCACATTGAAAGAGGAAGGGCTTGAATGGGCTACACAAGTGGGCGAATCTGGGGGCGTAATACATACGCTACAGCCGGAATGATTGACGGAGGCAGATAGGATGCAATGTATTCTGCGGGAAAAACTCCTGGCACAGGCGATTAAACTTGCAGGTGTCAGCAACAGTTATCGTAACGAAAGCCACCGTTTTGTGGAGGCATATTTCGAATGGCTGGAAGAAGCTGAAAAAGACTTGTCTGGTTTACGATCACCCATCGGCATTCTGCTTCAGGCTGAAAAAAGTACTTTGACTTCCGTCTTGGACGGTTACCTGCCCAATCATATTGAACCAGGCAAGAGCATCCGAAAAAGTCAGAAAGCCGTTGCAGCCCAATCGTTGGAAAAGCTTTCAAAAGAGATCTATTCCAAAATAGAACAGATTGATCACACCCTTGACCAATTGAGCGAAAAACTATGTCACGCCGTGGCGGTCCTGGCGAGTAAAGAGCCAGATTTGTATAGCAGACTTCAAGTAAATCAGCATGGAGTAAACATACTCTGGGAGATGCTTGGCAGAACACCGGAGACCATACCGATGTATAACTACTTTTGTGCTAAGCTTGCATCTACCGATTTAAATTACCTGTTTATGGATATCATACAGAAAATAACGAGCAATAAGTCTGGCGCCATTTAACCAAAATCGGCACCTCATCTCTCGCAAAGCAATTCACTCGCCATCAACTCCGCAACCGCGGGTGCACCCGGTTCGTCCGACGTCCGTTATTCCGTGATAAAGATAAAACTGCCGTGCCAGCCGCCATAAGCGTCTCCTTTCATGGAATTTGGAATTGGGTCTTGTTCTTGACCTGACGGGCGGGTATATGCCCGCACATGATCCGATCGCTTGTTAGGTGGTTTTCACTGCTGCCTTATACCAATAGGACGAAATGATGCCGTAAATAAAATTCAATCCGATGACGACTATCGGTGTCAGAGTCCCAAAACCAAGGCCGAGAAGACCTTTACCCATACTTGGCAAGACCATGAAGAGCATCATGGCAGATGGCAATAAACTGAATAGACATCCACGAAGAGCAGTTTGTTTTTTCCAAAAGGGCAGGAGTAGCAGGAGCATCCATATGCCACCCCAAACCATTCGCTGATAAAGCCAGGGGGCAGTAAATTCGGGCTTCATACTGACTCCCAAGAGATCACTTATTCCGATCTTTCCAAAAAGCGTGATGTTGATACTATCGACCAACCCTCCAATGGCTCCACCGGTAAATGCTCCACTAATTTTTCGTATCATATTCTTGGCCTCACGATATTTTTTGAATTATATTCAGTCGCTAACGAGTTAGAGCAGACGACATTTGTCATAAATTACTCCTTGCCATCACCCTTGACAGCCCCCTTGATTTCCTCGCCAGCCTTTTTAAATCCTTCCTTGGTGTCCTTGCCTAACTTCTTAAATCCTTCCTTGGTGTCCTTGCCTAACTTCTTGAAACCTTTTTTGGTGTCCTTACCTACCTTTTTGAAGTCGCGCTTGATCGCCTGGCCAGCCTCCTTGAAGCCTTCCTTGGTTTCCCGGCCGAGCTTCTGCGCACCTTCCTTGATATCCTCACCAGCCTGCTTGAAGGCCTTCCCGGTCTCGCGACCCGACTCTTTCACATCTTCGGTGAAATCGCTGGCAAAACCAGCCATAGGAAAGTTCAAAGCAAGCACACATGCAATTAACACCATTAGCAATGGCATATACGTCTCCTCTCGCTTCTTGCTCCATCCAGCTATAGCTTACAATCAGCCTTGTCTAGGATGGCCAGGTCCTTGAGTTCAATATGAATCGGATCTTTAACCTGGGCAAAGTCCTGGCGGGTAATCGCGACCCATTTTTCCCTGTCTTTGACCAGAAAATCCCCGCCTCCGGTAAAGCCGGAAAAATCATCGCTGAAATATGTGGTGAGACGATCATCGCGGGATGAATACATCTGCAGGTAGTCGTCAAACAGTTGCCGTATTTTCTGATAATCGCTTGTATCCATTGAGGGGCCT
>MHXL01000078.1:5624-8148 GCA_001824455.1 Desulfuromonadaceae bacterium GWB2_53_15 | reverse complement strand
CGAGATTAGTGGCCCAACCGATTGAGGCCAGGGCGGGATAATCGGCAAAAGCCAACGACCCGAAACCGGCAATGGTGGTCAGAGCCGAAATCAGTACTGCCCGACCTGCCTGAACGAAACGTTCTTCGCTGCCCTTATCCATAACATCGCCGACCCGGTGGCCGATATGCAGGCCATAGTCACTACCCATGCCGACAACTGTCACCAGCACCATGGCATTCATGAAATTAAACCCCATGCCGAACAGTGCCATGCTGCCCAGCATGACGGCTGAGCCGGCCGCAACCGGAAAGAGTGCGGCAAACACCCCCCTGCGTGATTCAAAGTGCGTGACCAGCAGTAACAGCACCAGAATGCCAGCGATCAAGAAGGCCAACAGGAAACTCTGGCCAACCGAGTTTGCCAGTTGGCTACTGACCAGATCAACACTGGTTGCACGCGCCGCTGGATCGATGGAAGCAAGCTCCTTGAAGAAAGCGCCCTGGTCAAACTCCTGCCCCTTGTAGTAAACAAAGACCAGGCTGTGATAACCGGCTTTGTCCTGAATAAGATGACGGTTGACAACCCCGCGCAGCGGTGATGCCGCCATCCGGGCAACAGCCTCGGTCTCGGATACCGGGCTGACAGTGCCGAAATCTGCCAGTGCATCGACAAATGGCTGGAACGGTTCTGTCTCGAAACCGCGGCGCGCCAGTGCCTTCTCAAACGCATCCGCTGCCTGTCGGCCCGAGGTTGCCGACTTTAGTTGCCGGACGATAGCCAACTGCTGGTTACGCTCGTTTATAACGCTGCCCAGCGAAGACCAGCCGTTGATCCGGCCGGCGGCCTTGTAGTTCTCCAACAACACTCCCACGCGGCCGGTGCGACGCAGCACATCCCCCAGGTCACGCCCCTCCACGGCCACCAGCAACTGACGTGGCGCCAGGCTAAGGTGCTGCTCGATCTTCTCCTGGGTCAGGAAGGCTTCGGAATGCTGCGGCTGCAGGTTCTTTAACTCCCCGTCAAAAGAAATCCCGAAGGCGGATACGCTCCCGATTGCTATCACCAGCATAGAAAACCCGGTGATCCAAACGGGATAGCGGCCTGCGTAGCGCCACACGCAGCGCATGCCCAGGGCCGGGATCGGCCTGAATGGTGCCGGAAAGCGGCGCTCCATGAAAATCAGCAGCGGCGGCAGGAAAAACAGGGTCGCATACAACGAGAAAAGCACGCCCAGCCCCACCAGCAGACCCAGTTCGTACAGGGCGCGCACATCGGATATCATCAAGGCCAGAAACGGCAAGGCCGTGGTGGCTGCGGCAGTAAACAGGCCATGCCCCGTATCGACGACCGCCAGGTGCAAGGCCGCCTCCATATCTACTCCGGAAACACGCTCGCCGTGATAGCGGTCGTAGAGGTGGATGGAATAATCGGTGCCCAGGCCTACGATCAGCGCCATGAAGGCAAAGGAGATGATGTGGATGGAGGGCAGAAACAGTGACGCCGTGCCGAGCGCCAGCACAACACCGACGGCAATGATCAGCGGCAGCAGGATCGTGGGTAGCAGGCGTCGGTAGATTGTGTAGAAGATAGCCAGCACAACCAGCAGTGAGGACAGGATGCAGGCCTGGATGTTGAACTTCATGGCTGCTTCGTCGAGTACGGCGCTGATATGCGCGCCGGCGCAGCTTACCTGGACCGCCAAGCCTTGGCGGGCTTCGTTGATGCCGGCCACCAGCCGTCGTGCAAAGACCATGTCCTGTATCGGGCGAGCCGGTTCGGCAATTACGATCAGCAGGCGGCCGTCGCGGGACAGGAAATATGGCGAGGAAGGATCCAGGTCGAGGGCCTGACTGGCAGCCTTCAGACGCGGCAGGATTAACTCCCTGAGATAAAGCGGGTCCGCCGTTGCCAAGGCGGTCATGCTGCCGACGAATTGCCCGGCCAGATCGGTCTCCATGCGTTGCAGCGTGCCGTCAAAAGAGGCCGGAGAGAGCCGTTTAGTCAACCTTGCCATGTCCTGAGGAGCAATAAAGAGCTGCGGACGGGAGACGGCGTAGCTTATGAAATCGGCGAACAGCTGCCCCTCGGCTTCGTCGTAGACCCGCCAGGTGACGCGGGTAAAGGCCGGTTGATCGTCAAGCCGCAAGGCTTGCAAACGGGTAACCAGCTTCTCGGCTTCTGCCGGGAGCTGACGCGGGTCACCCTCCAGCAGAAAATATGCCTCCTTGGCGCTGCCGCTCCAATCCAGAGTTTGCAGCAAAAGCTGCAGTGCCGGCAGGCGCGACGGAAACAGACGGAAGATGTCGGCCTCAAAACGGGTTGTAGCGATTAAGACGGCACACAGGACAACCAGCAGGATTGAGCTGGCAACGACTTTGAGGGGTGAGCGGGTGGTAACACGGAAGACCCACTCCAGGTGTCGACGGGTAAGAGTGTTGAAGGCGGCGGTAATACGGGAATAGAGCGCAGGGGGCATCGCTGATTATAGGCCCTGGATTGCGGACAGCGGCAAAATGGTCATCCCGTCCAGTTGCGGCTTGAA
>MHXL01000078.1:4088-5579 GCA_001824455.1 Desulfuromonadaceae bacterium GWB2_53_15 | reverse complement strand
CAGCCGTACACGGTCATCGCGATCATTGCGAATCTCAACCACAGCGGCGACCGGCACACCATTGATAAGAGCGTAGTTCTCATAATAGACCTGATCACCATCAGGTGAAACCTTGGAGGTCACCAGACCGTTCTCGAAGGTCACCTTTTCAGTAAAGCCAAGCTTTCCCATGCGCTCAACGGTACCGTTCAGGCGCTTGTCGCCGCTATCCGCGTCCATCACCCAGCGCATCATGCGCCACCCCTGCAGCCCCCCTTTTTCGGGCAGTTCATCGAAGCGGCCGCTGTAAGCCGTCATCTGGGATGGATAGACCAGCGTGATTTGCTCGCCCAGGGCAAAGGCCTCCAGCATGGTCGTGCCAAAGGGGGATAACACCACCAGATGGAGCTGGTCGGGCTTGCGAAAAACCAGGTAGCCGTTACCCCCCATACTGCGATCGGAGGCATGGATCGAAAGCGACACAGCCGAGGAGAGCGTCTCCACCACTGCGCCTGGAGTGAATTCCAGAGCAACATGCGTAGTGGCACAACCGGAAGACAGTAGCAAGCCGGCAATAAACAACACATATAGAATAAAACGATTCATTCCATCACCTTTTTGAATAATAAAAAACATCTCAATCCAGCCTGAAATCCTTTTCCGTCAGACCAACGTTGCGGCGGACCTTGCGAAAGGTCATTACGGCCCGGTCGCCGTTGCGCTCGCCGATCACAAGACGTTTGACAACGCCATCCTCCTGGAAGGTGACCACCACTTCCTTGATCTGACCTTTGCCCTGAGGCGAAATGGTGACCGTATAGATCGAACCGCTGACGTCGGCCTGCACCCTCATACCATCCGGCAGGGAACTGATCGGTAGGGATATCCGTGAAAACCAGCTTTTGAGACCCTGTTCGGGAGGCAGCACGATCCTGTTGCGGTCGCCGGAATTGCCCATGACCTGCTCGACTGTACTGTCCCGCAGCAGCATGCGGCTGGCATAGGGGGGGGAAGTTATCTCCAGATAAAACAGGTCCGGCTTGCGGAAGCGAACCGCACCGTTCATCGTCATGGTGCGCTTCATCAGCGAAAGGCGTTTTTCCTGGGTGATCTCGGCCGTAAAATCGGTGATGCCGGAGAATGCCTTGCGCAGCGCCTCCAGCCCTTCAAGCGGAGCAAGCGGACGGGCTTGGCCCGGAGAAACACAGCAGAACAAAATGACCAACGTCAGCATCAGGCGATGCATATCACAGCCTCCCGATGCCCAATGTCATCTGCGCCCGTGCCACAACAGCTCCAGCGCAGGCGACCTCGCCCACTATCAGCACGAGCCGCCCGAATGACTTCAGGACAGATGCCGTTATGGTCAGGGTATCCCCCGCCTGAACCATGCCTTCAAACTCGGCATGATCGATCGAGGCCAGAAAGCCCCCCTCCCCTTGCTCACGAACCGAGACGATGCCGGCCAACTGGGCAATACACTCCACCAGGTAGACCTGCGGAAAAGCGGCG
>MHXL01000078.1:3405-4065 GCA_001824455.1 Desulfuromonadaceae bacterium GWB2_53_15 | reverse complement strand
GGCCCGGGCAGCCACGCCAGGCTCCAGGGCCAGCAAACGATCGAGCATCAGAAACGGGAAACGATGGGGCAGATATGCGGCTGGATCGGGATTAAACAGGTGCGCCTCCCACGATATCCATGGAGTAGCAGGGGCCTTCGGGTGATGCGGCAATATGCATTCCGCGTGCGCCAGCGGAAAGCGAGGCAACCAGCGTTGCCAAAGACGTGCCCCCCATGGCCAGGGACCGGCCGATGCAGCGCCCGATATCCATGGTGGGAAGGCCTGCTACAGAGTCCATGACTTCGGGACCATCCGCGGCACACCCGGAAAGGGAAACCAGCGAGCAACCATCCATCCGGCCGGTCAGCAGGTCGATCCCTTGTTGCTTATGACCGGGTATGAGCATGCCTATGCTGCGGATGCATTCCGGATAACCTCGCACAACGGCACCACGCTGCTGGGCATGAGCGGCGCTCTCCAGCACAAGCATGCCGCATCCCTCTCCGAAAGGCGCACTGTTGCGCTTCAACTGCCCCATGGCCGCAAAACCCTGGATCAGCAGCGGTACCAGCTCATCTGTTCCGCCGGTCAGCATGACATCGGCCCGGCCTTCCTCGATAAAGCGGCAGGCCATCAGCAGGGCCGACTCTGCCGAGCAGAAGCGCTGGACCATTGTTA
>MHXL01000078.1:2601-3309 GCA_001824455.1 Desulfuromonadaceae bacterium GWB2_53_15 | reverse complement strand
CTCCCTTGAAATATCCGGTCAGAAATTCGGCGGATGTGGATACCCCGCAAAAACCACTGCCAAGAGCGATGCCCACCCGTTCCGGTGCGATGGTCTTCAGGTCGATCCCGGCATCCTTCAGGGCCAGTCCGGCAGCAGCAACGGAAAACTGGCTGCAACGGTCCATCTTGCGGGCCTTCATGGGCGACATGAAATCTGAGGCCTTAAATCCAGCCATCTTGCCCCAGCAGAAACCGTCTTCTCCGAGCACGTCGGCGGGAATGGCCGTCAGTGCGTTATCTCCGCTGCGGACAAGCTCCTGCAAGGCGGCCACACCTATTCCGGCAGCGGACAAGGCAGAAGAACCGGTAATAACGATACCTCTGATCGGTTTTATCATATAGAAAGCACCAGTGAGGTGATATTGCCGCCAAAGGCGAAGGAATTGGACAGGGCAATGGAACTCTCGCTTGGACGGCTGCCAGCATGACAATAGTCCAGGTCGCACTCAGGATCGCGGCCACGGTAATTGAGGGTCTGCGGAACGAGGTGGCGGCCCAGGGCAATCACCGTGGCCACGGCCTCGATGGCGCCGGCCGCACCCAGACAGTGCCCGGTCATGGCTTTGGTGGAAACAAGCGGTACCTGAGCGGCCCGTTCGCCAAAGACCAGCTTCATGGCGTTCGACTCAACCACATCGTTGAGCGGCGTGCCGGTGCCATGGGCATT
>MHXL01000078.1:2250-2479 GCA_001824455.1 Desulfuromonadaceae bacterium GWB2_53_15 | reverse complement strand
AACAAAGGCCGCACCTTCACCCAGGGAAATGCCCTGCCGACCCAGGCTAAATGGCGCACAGGGTTCTGGATCAACCACCCGCAACGAATTGAAACCGGCAAAAGTCAGCATGGAGAGCGTATCGGCACCACCGGCAACCACGGCTTTCTGCCGTCCGTCTGCTACCAGATCGGCACCCCAACCGATGGCGGTGGCAGAGGAGGAACAGGCGGTCGTAAAGGTTCCCTGG
>MHXL01000078.1:1682-2166 GCA_001824455.1 Desulfuromonadaceae bacterium GWB2_53_15 | reverse complement strand
TTGCCATCCAGGAGTGCCTTCAGCCAGATCTCGCCCTGGAACATGCCGGCTGCGCCGCCTCCCATGGACACTCCCATATCGTACGGAGAGTAGAGACCGAGTACGCCGCTATCGCGCAGCGCCTCTCCGGCGGCGATCAGGCCGAACTGATCCGAACGGGACAATTTGCGTACGGCCCGACGATCGAAATAATCAAGCGGGTCATAAGCTTTTACCTGCGAAGCGATCCTGGATGGAAACGGCGATACATCAAACAGGTCCAGCGGCTCGATGCTGGTGCGGCCGCTGAAGAGTGCGTCACTGAATTCGGCAACTCCTTTCCCTGCCCCGCAGAATATGCCCAGGCCGGTTATGGCAACACGCTTCCTGCTCACACTATCCCACCGTCTACAACTATGGCTTGACCGGTTATATACGAGGCGTGCCTCGAAGCAAGGAAAAGGACTGTTGCTGCAATCTCTTGGGGAGTGCCGATCCGTCCCAG
>MHXL01000078.1:1505-1614 GCA_001824455.1 Desulfuromonadaceae bacterium GWB2_53_15 | reverse complement strand
GTCCGGCCACGACGGCATTAACGCGTATGCCCATCGCGCCGACCTCGCGGGCCAGTGATTTGGTCAGGCTGATGGCGGCCCCCTTGGAGGCGGCGTAATTTGACTGCCC
>MHXL01000078.1:0-1476 GCA_001824455.1 Desulfuromonadaceae bacterium GWB2_53_15 | reverse complement strand
ATATGTTGATTATGGAACCGCTACGTCTGGACATCATCTTGCGCACACCCCATTTGCTGCAGTGAAAAAGCGGATAGAGATTGTTGCGGATCACCGCGTCCCAGTCATCCTCGGCCATCATCGCCAGCCAGCCGTCACGGATGATACCGGCATTGTTGACGAGCACGTCTATATGCCCTGTCGCTTGCGAAGCCTGGTTGATCAACAGCTGAGCCCCTTCGGAACTGCTGACGTCGGCCCGGACCGGTGTAACACTGCCCGCCAGGCCCTCGGCCAGCGACAGGGTTGCATCAGCGGAAGCCTGATTGGAAAGATAGGCGGCATAAACCTGCGCTCCGGCAGCGGCAAAGGCCAATGTGACGGCCCGGCCGATTCCGCGCGTGCCGCCAGTGACCACAATGATATTATTTGTAAAATCCATGATGAGTCCGTTGAGAAAAGTTTATTGGATAATAGCGGGAATATGGATGAATGTCCAGACAAGGGTTGATAGGACAAATCAGCTTGTTAATATTTTGTAATTATTGCATTTCGGGTTCACGACACTTCACGGCGGCTTGACCGTTTCGAGGGGATCGCTGGTAGTGAAAAGGTTTATTGTCAGGTAGGACATTGAAGTGGAAGAATACCGTTAGGATGGCCAGCAGTTCACATCGGCCTGACCCTGCTCCTCCCCATCCGCTTGATCAGCTTCCAGAGCGGGCCTTTGACCTGAAACATGCGCATCGCGTCCAGCATGGCGTCGCTGATATTGACTTCCAGTCCCGGAACGACCCAGTTTTTGCGCGACATCGCCTGCTCGACTACCAGCTCCGCCAGAAATGCCCTGACGTGCGGGGAAATGTAAAAAACCGGTTCAAGCATGTTGGTGCCAGCATCAACTATCCCTTCAGCCAGAGCCGTCCGATACAGCGCCGTGCCGGGGAAGATACGGATTCCGGTCATCGCGATCACAGCGGTCGGTTGCAGTTCGTCCATCAGGGAAAAACTCTCCAGCACGGTATCCCGCGTTTCACCCGGCCCTCCGAAGAGGATGTAATGGGCAAAATCCAGATTGCGTTCGCGACAGAGTTGCGAAGCCAGGCGCAGGTCATCGACCGTGAAGGATTTACCCAGGTTTTTCAGCATGGACGGCGAGCCGGATTCGGTGCCGTATTCAATCGCATCGCAACCCGCTGCCAGCATCGCATCCAGAAGTTTTGGCGTGATGAAGGCCGGATTGATGAAAGCGGTCCAGTTGAGCCGGAGTTTTTCGGCAATCAGCGCCTGGCAGAGTGATTCCGCGAATTCGGGCGGATAATTGAAGATGTCATCGACAAAATAGATGTAAGTGACGGCCTGTTCATCAACCAGCATCCTGATCTCGGCAATGATCTCCGACACCGGACGAAGCCGCATCCGGCGACCTTCCAGCAGCGGATAGGTGCAGTAGACACAGGCAAAGGGACAACCGCGCTTGGTCTGTACGTTGGCCAT
>MHXL01000077.1 GCA_001824455.1 Desulfuromonadaceae bacterium GWB2_53_15 | reverse complement strand
ATGTTGTGCTGCCTACAGAGCGCAATTGCCACGGGACTCTCAGCGCCGGGTTGCATCCAGATGTTCTCGATCCCCTTCGCGATGGCCAGCGGCACGAGCTGTTCGGTCACTGCTGGCGGAGTGATCATGGAGATGCTCTTGACCTCGGCCGGCAGGTCAGTAATGCTGCTCACACAAGTAACTCCCTCGATTGCGCTCTCTTTGGGGTTGACCGGAATGGCTCGGCGATCATGCTGCAGGTAGCAGCGCAGTACTTTGTTGCCGAATTTGTGGGGATTGCTGGAAGCCCCTACGACTCCAAAGGCTGGTGAGGCAAGAAAGCTGTCGATCTGTTTCGGGATCATAGTCATATCCTCCTCTGCGTACATCATCGAATGGATTGCAAGTGTAGTATAGCTGAGCTGTTGGCATATTTCAAACATCCAGCCAAGCAGCTGTTGAATGCCGGGTCGCTAAATTACATTGCTGATGAATGGTCGCAAGTGCTATACATCTCCATCACCTGAACCACGGGGATCAACCCTGTGGTTTTTTTATTTGCGCAAAGGAAGGTCGCAGGGCTATTTGCCATGAACAAAGAACGAATTCTAAAGCTGATCATCGAACAACTCTCCCGCGATGTGGATGTATTGTTCACAGCCGCCAAAACAGCCCATGAAGCCGCCACCCACGAAGAAAACGCCCCTGACAACAAGTATGACACACTGAGTCTGGAGGCCTCCTATGTTGCCCAAGGGCAGGCCAACCGCGCGCAGGAACTCAAGGTCGCCCTGGAGGCCTACAAGAATCTGCCCCTGCGGCACTTTGAAGGCGACAGCCCGATCCGGCTGGGCGCCCTGGTGACCATTGCGGCCGAAGCCGCCACCCGGACGGTTTTCGTAGGTCCTCTGGAGGGTGGTCTCAAGGTGCAGCAGGGGGATATCGAGGTCGTGGTGATTACGCCGGCTTCACCTTTGGGCAAAGGGCTGATTGGCAAGGTCGTGGGTGATTATGTTGCGGTAGGCGTGGGTGATGCAGTATCCGAATTCGAGATCGTGGAGGTCTGTTGATGGGCTTCGTTGGTGCAGACAGCCTGAGGTAGCGGAGAGTAATAATAAAGGGGGAACCGTTGGCGGCTCCCCCTGAGTCGTATCAGTCGTGGTCATGGCGGCGCTGTTTTCGCTCGCGCTTCTCTTCCTTCCACTCTTGCTTCTCCCGCCGACGCTCATCTTTCCATTCTTCCTTGCGCTCCTTCTCGGGTCTGAAGTGACGGCCGCGATAGTGCTCACGCTGCTCGCGGTAACTGCGGTACTCGTGATCGCGGCTCTCACGGATGTACTCCACCCTGTGCTTGCGGATAGCCGCCGGCAAATGTTCGCGCCGCACCCCTGCCCAGGGACCGTTGTAATGACGCGACCGATACCAGCTGTTGCCGTAATAGATGTAGTAATTGTCCGCGGCAAAGACGATGTCATAAGGCACATCCACCCCGATGTAGAATCCCAGTCGTGAAGGGGAGAGGAAAACCGGAGGGGTCTCGAAGACCACTGTAGGCGGGCCGCTGACAACGACCTGTGGTGCCGGCATGCCGATGTTGACATTGACGCTCACCTCCGCTGAGGCAGTAGCGGCCAGCGCCATGGCTGCTGCAAAGCTTATCAGTATTGTTTTTCGCATGAAAATCTCCTTTCTGATGGTCTGCATATAGCATTGCTTTCAGCAAGATTGATGCCTGAAAGTCTTTTGCCTCGGCAATGCCGCCCCCACAGGTGCTTTCCGCAGGATGCCCTTAGCAGTGATGCCGCTTGCCCGTCCTTCTGAAGGTATGCTCTACCGGATATGGGGTGGAGTTTGGTTGCTGGGCCGCCCTCCGGGTCAATGGCTGTTGGCTTTTGGGAGGGCAAAATCGACCCCGGCGAACTGGATGGCTGCCGGGTCGTTGGCACGAGGCGGCGAGACCGCGTGGACACCGCCGCATTGCGGGCAACACTGGACAAAGGTCTTCAGCACAAAGTGCTTGCCGCAGCCCCCGCATGCAAGCTCCAAGCCGTTGTTCGGCAGTTCTGAGGCAGCCACGGCACCTCCGTGGGCACCCAGCACAAACTCCACCAACGCCCTCCCGGTCGCGTAAGGTCCTATCCCCGGTTTACTGGTTGATCCGCAATCACACATGATTTATCTCCTGTAAGGTACGATTATGAAATGCAGTCAGAATAGCAGATGGTTGTGCCGGGGATTATGACGTGGGTCAAAAAATGTATTTTAGGTGCTGCATTTAGGCCGCATGGAATAACCACTGAGAAAATCACCATAAACAATCGTCCGATTCGGGAAAATGATTGCCGTCTGGTTGGCAATAATGCTATTGTTATTCATCACCTGAACCGCAGGGATCATCCCTGTGGTTTTTTATTTGTCGAGCAAAGGAGTTTTACAGCATGATAGCCGCATCGAACGTTACACTATCCTATGGCAAACGGGTCCTGTTCAAGGACGTCAATATCAAATTTACCCCGGGCAATTGCTACGGCCTGATCGGCGCCAACGGCGCCGGCAAATCCACCTTCCTCAAGATCCTTGCAGGCGACATCGATGCAGATAAGGGCGAGATCACCATCGGCTCCCGGGAGCGGATTGCGGTCCTGCGCCAGGACCAATTCGCCTTTGACGAGGAAACAGTATTCAACACCGTCATCATGGGTCACAAGATACTGTATGATGTCATGATCGAGCGCGAGGCAATCTACTCCAAGGCGGAGTTCAGCGAAGCAGACGGCGTCCGCTCGGCAGAGCTGGAGGGCGAGTTCGCCGAGATGAACGGCTATGAGGCGGAGTCGGAGGCCGCTGTGCTGCTGAACGGCCTGGGCATCCCCGAGGAGCTGCGCAGCAAGAAGATGAAGGAACTGGAGGCGGGCGACAAGGTGCGCGTGCTGCTGGCCCAGGCGCTGTTCGGCAACCCGGATGTGCTGCTGCTGGATGAGCCGACAAACAATCTGGACCTCAAATCCATCTCCTGGCTGGAGGATTTCCTGTTCCGTTTCTCCAATACGGTTATCGTGGTTTCCCATGACCGTCATTTCCTGAACCAGGTCTGTACCCACACGGCGGACATCGACTTCGGCCGGATCCAGATCTACGTGGGCAACTACGATTTCTGGTACCATGCCGCCCAGCTCAATCTGAAGCAGAAGCAGAACGAGAACCGCAAGGTGTCCGAAAAAGCCGAAGAATTGAAGGCCTTTATCCAGCGCTTCAGCTCCAACGCCTCCAAGGCCAAGCAAGCCACTTCGCGCAAAAAGCTTTTGGACAAGCTGACCCTGGAGGATATGCCGACCTCTTCCCGCAAGTATCCCCACGTTGTGTTCAAGCCGGAACGTCCCTGCGGTGATATCATCCTGGAGATCCAGGGGCTCACCAAGGAGATCGAAGGTGTCAAGGTGCTGAACAACCTGGAATTAATTGTGAGAAAAGGGGACAAGATCGCCTTTGTGGGCGGCAACACCCTGGCCCGGACGACCCTCTTTCAGATCCTGGCCGGCGAATTGGAACCGGACAGCGGCAGCTTCCGCTGGGGTGTGACCATCTCCAGCGCTTATTTCCCCAAGGAAAACAGCACCTATTTCGATAATGACCTGACACTGATCGAATGGTTGGGCCAGTACTCGCCCCCTACGGAAGGCGAGACCTTTGCCCGCGGCTTCCTGGGCAGGATGCTCTTCTCCGGCGATGAGGCCATGAAGAAGACCAGTGTCCTTTCCGGCGGCGAGCGGGTACGCTGCATGCTGTCCCGCATGATGTTGTCCGGCGCCAATGTTCTGATCCTGGACGAGCCGACCAACCACCTGGACCTGGAATCCATCACCGCCCTGAACGACGGACTGATAGCCTACACCGAGGTGATCCTGTTCGCCTCGCACGACCATGAGTTTGTCTCCACCGTTGCCAACCGGATCATCGAAATCACACCCGGCGGCGTTATCGACCGTGTGATGGGTTTTGAGGAATATCTGGAGGATGCGGACGTGTCGCGAGAGCGGGACGAGCTGTACCACGGCCATGCCGATCTGAGTCTGTAGAGCGCTTCACCTTCCCCGTAATGCAGGAGGGGCACAGCATGTTGTGTATGCCGTGCCCCTCCGATACTCCCACCGCTATTCAATACATCCTTTATTCCTGCGACACCAAAGAAGTTGTCATTCGCTGTTAGAATCAGGTTGCGTCGCGCTGATGTCGGTAATATACACGGTCAGTTCACCGTTCGGCCGGCTGATGACGACCTCATCGTCCAGTTTCTTGTGCAGCAATGCCTGTCCGACCGGAGAGTCTATGCTGATACGTCCCTCGGTTACGTCGATCTCGTCCGGACCGACCAATTGGTAGCAGCGGCTAAGCCCACCCTCGTCTTCATAGGTCACCCAGCAGCCAAAGGTCACCGAGCCAGGTCTGGCAGGCGGGCCGGCGACCCTGAGCACCTTCAGGCGGCTGCCCAGATGTTTCAGCTTGCGGTCGATCTCTCGCAACCGCTTTTTGCCGTAGATATATTCGGCGTTTTCGGAACGGTCTCCCTCTGCCGCGGCATCGGATACCCCCTGGACAACCTTGGGGCGTTCCACGCGCCACAGTTGATGGTATTCCTCTTCGAGTTTTTTTAATCCTGCGGCCGAGATCAAATCTGTCATCTGTTTCCCATTCGAGTTTGTTTCAAGAGTAGCCTGCTACCAGAGCCTGTACGATCAACTGTCGGGTCTGCAGCAGGCTGTGTGTTATGAGTGTTGCCGATCAAGGGTTTCCTTGACATTGGTGATCAGGTTGAGCAGGCGCGGGCCTATATCGTCTTCAAGCATGTGGCGTCGCAGTTGAAAGGCTGCGCCGACACAGCTGAAGACAAGGACGCGGGAACCATCCGAAGGGACGAGCGGTGCTGCGACGGCATGCACATCCCGCTTCCAATCGCCGAGGGAGAGGCAGAAGCCACGTTCGTCAAAGTCCTTGCGAGCCTGTTCGATGCCTGTCTTGATGCGGGGCCAGTCAGCTTCGTTACGAAGCTGTACCTGCTCAAGGATGGAATTGCTCTCAGCCTCAGGCAGGGCACATAAAAGCGCACGCCCCATGGAGGTGGTGGCGATAGGGATCTGTGAGCCGACATCGAGAGTCAGGGTGACGGTGGCACTGCTGCGGTAGGCCTCGATATAGAGCATGTTTAGACGATCCTGGACACCGAGTGCTACCGAGGCCTGGGCATATTCGGCAAGTTCCTGCATCAAGGGGCGGGCAACCCGGCGTACATCCATATTGACCAGGTAGGAGTAGCCCAAGGCAAGGACGGCTGAGTCCAGATGGTATTTGCCGAATTTTTCCGAATAGCTGAGGTAGCCGAGTCTGGTGAGCGTGTGGGTCAGGCGCGAGATCGTTGGCTTTGGCAGTCCTGTTCGTGCGGCAATTTCCTGGTTGCCGAGGAAGCGATCCCCCGGCTTGAAGCTGCGCAGCACCTCAAGACCGCGTTCCAGGGCACGAACCGATTGTCGATCGTTTTCTACACCGGTTTCAGTTTTAGCTTTCCCCATCAAGATTATCCGATCAATTCCGTTGTGCGAAACAACTACGAGATTTGCATAAAGCCTGTTAGAAGTCAAACTGAATTTGCCGCAAACATTAGTTCCGCAGAACGAAACAACAGCATGGCCTTCGCTTGGATAAGTTGTGGTCAAATAACCCGATAGGTCCACATAACTAAGGCATTAACAGTGTTTAATATCAAAGAAAGATGCCAATAAAATTGTTTACAATATGTCTTTTATTAGGTAAGTTATTATAAAAAAGAAATGCAGTTTCGCTATGCGAAACATAACGGTTTGTGGGGTGCGCAAATGGGGGCTATGAAGGTGCAGCCGAGGTACAATGTTGTCAGCTTGAGGATAAGTGACAAAGAGCGGGAG
This sequence comes from Desulfuromonadaceae bacterium GWB2_53_15, assembly GCA_001824455.1. Classification (GTDB taxonomy): domain Bacteria; phylum Desulfobacterota; class Desulfuromonadia; order Geobacterales; family Pseudopelobacteraceae; genus JACPFJ01. Next base: position 9,180 of record MHXL01000077.1, on the reverse strand, counting down.
GTGCTGGAGTTGTTTGTGCAGAAGACGCACCGCAGCGTGTCACAACTCATGCGTGAGGCATTGGAGCTGCAAATGCATAAAATGAAAAAGGCGTAACAGGGCTGGATGAGGTTTACTGCCGGTATTTGGCGCCTATCACCGATGTGGATATTAACTACAGATATGCGGAGAACTCTTATGCTCAAGGAGAAACGCCTGCTTACAGTGCAGGTCACTGAAAAGACACTGGAACTCATGGAGCTGCTAGCCTCCGGCAGTAAAAAACTACGCATCGGTGAATTGGCTGCAAAGTTGTGCCTTAGTCGCAATGAAGTGCTGCTGCTTCTGGTAACTCTGGAGAACCGGGGAATGGTATGTTGGGATGACGGTGGCAAGTTTTATAAGCCGGGGCAGAGATTTACGGATATTGCGCGGCAGTTCCTCGGTCAGTGCAGTGCTCCATTGACGGAACCAAGCGAGCCAACCGCGGCTGCTAAGACAAGGTCCCGTTCGCCCGGAACACGAAAACCGAGCTGTGACAGGCGTTCTGATAAGGTTGGTTTTGTGGCGACTGCGCCCTGAGACGTTGCTAAATTAGAGTGGAAGCGTGCCTGCAAGCAGAGACAGCCCGGTCTCCAGGGTCTCACCTCCGACATTCAAATACAGCAAACCTTCGGTGATGGTGATTGACCAGGTGATAGAGCGTTCCAGACGGCCTGCCAAGAGATTAAGAAACCCCTGGTCCAGACCGATAATGGCCAGGTTGGAGATGGTGGACAGCTTGGCCAGATGTTGTTCCTGCCAACGCGCAAGACTGGTTCCGCAGGCGAACAGGATCACCTGATTGGCGTGACGACAGGCCTTGCTCAGGCGCACTGGGTCGGGCAGACCCACTTCGATCCAGACCTTGACCCTTCCATCCGGCCCCTTGACCCACAGGTCCGGTTCATCTCCGGCCGCGACCCCTTTGGTGAAGGCCAGCTCCGGTTCGTAGCAGATGGCATAAGCGAGGATACGTGCCAGCAGGCGTTCCGCCGTCTCTGAAGGATGCTGGGCCACGGTGGCCTGCAAGGTCTCATATAGATTGCGGTCGATATGGGAGAGTTGAATGCTGGTGCGGTATATGGTTGCCGGCAGGGCCATGGGCAGTTTACATCCTTATAACGGAAGTCCTGCTCAGAGCAGAAACGAGCTGGCCAGTGAGTGGGTGTCAGCCGTGTCAATTACCTTGGCTACGGCGGCCCTGCGTTCCTTCAGCGTCATCAGGGCTTTCAGGTGTTTTTTTGCTTTGGCCGGGCTTCCGGCGATGGAGGCTGCCATCATGCACAGTATTGCAACCGACAAGCCTGCCTGGTACCCCTGAACAAGCTTGCCGATCTCTTCACGGCGCTGCTGTTCGCTCCATGTTTGATAAATCTCTGCACCAATATCCTGTAACATGATCCCCCCTTAATGGTTCAAATACAACACACGTAATCCTATAGCATAATTTTCTGCGAGACTGGAGGCATTTTTCCTTCTGCGAACGCTTAAATCCAATGGCAACCCTTTGCCCTTAACCATGGACCTTGTGCAGGTAGTACTCGTAGTCACCCTCGTAGGTCCGCATCTCCCCATGATCGATCTCGAAAACCCGATCCACCAGCAGGCGCAGGAAGTGGCGGTCGTGGCTGACCAGTACCACCGTGCCACTGAATTTCCTCAGAGTTTCCAGCAGGACCTCCCGTGAGCGGATGTCCAGGTGGTTGGTCGGTTCGTCCAGCACCAGGAAATTGACTGGCCGCGCCAAAAGCGTAGCCAGGACAACCCGGCTCTTCTCGCCGCCGGACAGGTTTTCAATGCGTTTGTCAACCGCATCCCCCTGAAAGAGGAAGGAACCCAGCAGGTTGCGGATGACCCCGATGTTGGCCAGGGGCATGGCATCCTGCACGGTCTCGAACACGGTTTTGCGTGGCTCAAGGACCTCCATGGCATGCTGGCTGAAGTAGCCCAGCTCAACGTTGGCCCCCAGACTGACGCTGCCGCTGCTGGCTTGCGTCTGTCCGGCCAATACCTTGAGAAAGGTCGATTTGCCGGCACCGTTGACACCTACCACGGCGATCTTGTTTTGGCGCCGGATGATGCCGGAAACGCCGCTGAAGACAGATTTTAGCTGACCGTCAGGGGTATGCCAGGACTTGCCCAGATCCTTCATGACAACTACGTCGTCGCCGCTGCGGGGCGGCTCGCTGAACTCGAAGCGCACCGTGCGCTCCTCGGGAGGGATCTCGATCCGGTCGATCTTCTCCAGCTTCTTGACTCTTGATTGCACCTGGGCCGCATGCGAGGCGCGGGCCGCAAAGCGGGCGATGAACTCCTCCTCCTTGGCCAGCATGTCCTGTTGTCGCTTGTGGCTGGAAAGGAGCTGCTCAAGGCGGATGTCGCGCTCACGCTCATAGAAATCATAGTTGCCGCCATAGGTGGTCACAGTCTTGTTGGCCACCTCGATGATGCGGGTCACGATGCGATTCATGAAATCGCGGTCGTGGCTGGTCATAAGCAAAGCACCGTCAAACTCATTGGCCAGCCACTCCTCCAGCCAGATGATCGACTCCACGTCCAGGTGGTTGGTTGGCTCGTCCAGCAGGAGCACGTCCGGCTTGAGGGTCAGTATCTTGGCCAGCGCGATACGCATCTTCCAACCGCCGCTGAAGGTTTCCACCGGGTGATGAAAGCGGTCCGGTCCGATACCGAGGCCGGTCAGCACGGTTTGGGCGCGGGTGTCCAGATCGTACCCGCCGCGATGCTCGAAATCCTCCTGGGCAGTGCCGTATCGTTCCAGCAGGGCGGCCATCTCGTCGTCTTCCATGGGCTCGCACATGGCAGCTTCCATCAGTTTAAGCTCTGCGGACAGACGCACCGTCTCAGCCGAACCGGCCATAACCTCCTCCAGCGCCGACCGGCCGCTCATGTCGCCCACATCCTGGGAGAAGTAGCCGATGGTGGTTTTCTTGGCGCAGGTGATCTCGCCGCTGTCCACCTCCTCCTCTCCGGTGATGATGCGGAAGATGCTGGTCTTGCCGGCTCCGTTGGGGCCGACCAGGCCGGTCCGTGAACCGGGCAGGACCTGGAAACTGGCTTCCTTGAAGAGTACTTGCGAACCGTGTTGTTTGGTGATATTGGAAAGGTGAATCATTATAAGGCCCCTGAATGATAGTTTCTCATCCGGAGTTTGCGGATGGAAATGAAATGTAAACTGCACCTGATACCATGGCAATCACCGGTAGGCAATCAGTTTTTATAATTAAGGCGGTTATGATCAAAGAATTCAGTACAGGCTGTCGGTGTCTTGCCGGCCTTTGAGGCCAATGCTATTCCTTCATTCCCCAGAGTTACATTTGACAAAATTTGGGCTACGCTGTAAGCTCTAAAAGCGGATACTCATGGTTTAAACGCATCACGCGTGGTGCCACCAAAACTCCGAACCTGTTCGGGGTTTTTTTATTGGGTTGATCGGTGTGGATCTTGCCGGCGATCTCGCCGGTTGGGTTGCCACGAAATTAACCAGCAGGAGCAAGGGGAAACAGGGATGAAGATCAGAAAATTATCAGCAGGTGATACTGTTGAGTCGCGCTGTACACGCTGTAAGACAATCTTGAATCATACGATTGTTGCCATGCAAGACGAGCAGGTGATCCGGGTGGAATGCAATACCTGCCGCGGGACGCACAATTATTATCCGGACAAAAAGGCCAAGGCGCCTGCTGCCGGCGGTTCTGTAAAAAAGGCGTCACCGGCCGCCCGTAAGCCCAAGGTGGACCCGGGAGCCGTGGAGCGTGAAGAATGGGAATCTCTGCGCTTGACCATGGATCCGGACATGGCGCTCCCCTATGATATGAATGGTACCTTCCGGGTAAAAAAGCTGGTGGCTCACCCTGCCTTTGGGCTGGGCATTGTAAAGCTTTTGATAAATCCGAACAAGATGGAGGTTCTGTTTCAGAGCGGCAAGAAGCTCCTCCGCTGTGCTTGATCCCTCACGAATATGGAAATTCGCTGCAACGCAAACACAAAGGCCGCTTCTTTCGAGGCGGCCTTTAATTTTGGCAACTAAAACCTACAGAAGAACCTATTTCTCAAAAAGCAATTAACCGCAGATGCACGCAGATAAACGCAGTTATTCGCTTATATCTGCGGTTAAATGCCGTTTCTGGTCTATTTCTGAACCCAGCGGTTGTTTTGGAGTTGAACCCACCATCCTGCTTTGGCGGCATCGCGCTTGATTTCGGCGTAGCTGGCCGCGGCCTTGCCTAATACCTGATCAAGCGTGGCCTTTGTATCTTTCTGTTTGGTTAGTTTGATAATGGCCTTTGCCATGCTGCTTATGACGGTCTTGCGGTTTTTATTTTCCGCATTTACCAGCCCCTCGTCCGAAGCGTTTGTTTTTGTCTTATCTCGAATGCTTACCAAACCTTGGTTTGTCAGGCCGACAGCCCCGTTATCGAACAACGTGGTGAGTCTGGGCAGCCTTTGGCTCATTTCCTCATAGGCCTTATTAACTTCCGGCATGCCGGCAAGTTCCACCGCCAGTGCGTCTGCATCGCTTTCAGCAGCATGGGCTGCAGCAATAAGTGAAAATGTTGGCAGTCTATTGAATAGGCTGCTCTGTGGCTTTGATTCGGGCAGCTTTTGCTCGTCACCGGGCTGTTTTTCTCCTGCCGGCAGCTTGCCAGCCTCGTTTTTCAGGAGCATGTCATCCAGGGATTTGTAGGCTTCTTTGGCAGCCTTCTCCGGAAAGTAGACGTTGACGGTAATTATTGCGCATGCGGCCAGAAGGCCACACCCCCCTGCCAGTAACCATTTAATCAGTTTTATTTTCATATCTTCCTCCCGAGTAGGCTCTATTGTGTTTGATTATACCTTATCCGGCTGACAAGGAAAGCCCATCTTCCCTGGCCATCATTCCTGCCATTTAAATTCCGGTGCGATCGGGGCTTCAGTGGGGATATCCTCGCCAGTGACGGCCTTCCCGCGTACTGTTGCCTGTTTGATGGTGTTGAAGAGATGGTCAAGGGCGATCCGGTTTTGGGATGGGGCGATAGAAACGCTCAGGTCGCGGATCCCAAAAAAATTAGTATGCACAATATCCAGTGTTTCAAAGGTCAGGTAGCCTTCCTCCAGGGTGGCGCTAATTTCTGCCTGGTCATAGGGACGGTCATCGCGAAAGAAGAAACCACGCAATTTCTTGCCTGCCATGCGCTGCAGGAATTCTTTACTGACGAGCATCTTCTCCCCGGAACCTTCTCGTGCCCATAGATCGGTAAATCCGGTCAGGCCTTCCAGTCCCTTTTTGTCACCGTAGAGGCTGATGACGCCATCCAGACGACCTGAAATATATCCCTTGATAGCAGGGAATCTATTGCAGAGCTGCATCAGGCTCATGTCATGAAGCAGGAAATCCCCTCGGTATTGGAGGCCTTTTTTTACTGCCACAAATCCCCTGCCAAGCACGCTCCCTTCATTAAGCGAGGTGCTCAGGGAGGTGATCTCGGTGATGCCATTGTCCGCCTTGACATGCAGGGTCAAGGTTCCGAATTCGAGAGGGCCGAAGCTGATTTTGCCGATACTGAAAGGCTGGTTGCCTATGGGCAGTTGGCGAAGCTGCTGGAGAAGCCGCTGATAGTTTTCGCGGTTAAAACTGAAAGTTTCATCCTTTGGAAGCGCTTTCCCGTTTGAAAAGTCCAGGGAGACAGGCAGGCTGCCATTGATATCAGTTGCAATGAACTTCTGCGCCGGCACCTCCAGGCGACCATCTTTGAAGCTAAACTCTCCATTCAGCAATTTTTTGCTGTCATGCAGCTCTATTGTCCCCTGGGCTGCCAGTGATCCGTCAAGTGTTGCTTCCTGGAGGAAGCGCGGAAGGATATTGATAAAGGGGTCGATGATGTTGTTGAAGGAAGTTTGCGGCAGAACATAGCTGAAAGCGCCCGCCCGCTGCGGCGAGAAGGCGTTGGCGAGCTTACCCGTGGCCGTCAGGGTAAGTCCTTCTCCAGCAGTGAAGACCGCTTCACGAATGGCAATCAAATCTCCGGAAAGTTCTCCGGCGATCCCCAGTCCTGCTCCGGATAGCATGGTCTTGTTGACATTGTTGTCCAGTTTGATGGCAGATCCCTTGGCCTCGAAAACGCAGGCAAACCCCTTCAGCCGGGAGTAGGCGCCGCTCAAGCTGCCTTCAAGCAGGCCATCTGTCAGGGTGATCGACTTCTGTTTGGGGACCAATGCACCTGCCCTGGCCAGTTGCAGCTTCTTGACGTTCAGAGTAAAGCGGCTTTCCTGCTCCAGGGCAAATGGATTGAAGAGCATGTTGCCCAGCAGCTCACCTCCCAGCAGCGGGCCGCTGAGATTCAAGCGCGCGCCTGAGGGAGAAAAGGCTATATGGGCGGCCGGTGAACCGATTGGTTTCCCTTGCCATGAGATCAAGCCGGAGGCCACATCAGCGGTCCCTTCCAGCCACTTGCCGCCAAGGCCGGAAGCGTAGCTGCCCCGTATTGATCCGGAAAGTCCGCTCAGCACTGCCCCGGCCTGCTGGATATCAGCGCCGTTGAATTCCAGGATGAGCGGGTAGCGCAAGGTTCCCTGTCGCGTCTCTTTCACGGGAATCTGTGCAGTGAGCCTGGCGATACTGGCCGATGTGATGCCCAGGCGAAATACAGCGTGATCGAGCACGGCCACTCTATCCGCAAACCGGTAAGCGAAACTTGCGTCCCCTTTTTTCCCGTTTGCTGCCAAGCCGTTGGCCTGCACATTCCCGGTTACGCTAAGACGATGTTTACTCCAGCTCACATGGCTGTTGAGTGTGCCATTCTTCACCGCAAAGGCTGTTTTGCCCCTCTGGCCCTGCAATGTTGCCAGATGAACTGTGGTTGTTGCTGCGAACTCTTGCGGTCCTTGCCCACCGGCTTCCAGGGCCAGCGAACCAGTGCCCGAGGCAAGCTTCAGATTGAATCTGTCCAGCAGGGGCTGCAGGGTTGAAAGCGATGTTTCGGGAATCCGCAGGCTGGCGCTGAGTGGGCTGGTTGCCGAGGCATCAAATCCAAGCCGGCCCATGATGGGAATTCCCATGACCTTGGCAGACAGGGACTGGCTCTCCGCCGAGAGCAGCTTCAAGCGCCTGGACAGGTTGACGGAGAAGGGAGCGTTGATTGCTTCCAGCAAAGCCTTGTTGCGCTTGTTGCGCAGAGACAATTTTCCATTAACGAGAAAGCCGTCTCCTTGCCGGGAAAGCCGGATGATACCGTCAAGCCCGTTGACCAGCCTGCGCCCGTCCCTGGCCAAAGATCCATCCTGCAACAGGATGTTGCCGTTTGCGCCTGTTAGCCCCTGGCGGGCGTTTCCGGAGATGTTGATCCTTGCGTTGCCAAGCGTGCCGCCCAGAACCAGCCTGCGTTGTTCTTGCTCCGGCAGCGCATGGGTCAGCGCGGCGAGGTTGACCTCACCCATATCGATGTTGGCGGAATAGTTGCGCTCGCTCCGCAGGCTGCTGGCTGTTCCGGTCAGATACAGCTTGAAGAGGTTATTGATATTCAGGTTCAGGGCCTCGATCCGTGCCTGGTCATTGTGGAGGTCATAGTCGGCCTTGAGGCTCAGGATGCCGGTCAGGGGCAGCATTCTCCTTGCAATTGGCAATGAGACCTGGTTGAACCCCAGTGTTCCCCTTACCTGGAGTTGTCCCGCCTGCAATCCGGCATTCACCTGGAGATTTGCCCGGCCAGCTTCCAGGAGGGCCGCGTTTTTCATGGGCAGAGCCTTGGCAAGTGTTGAAAGGGAGAGCGAAGGGGCACTCAAAGCCAGGTCAAAGGCCGGTTCCTTGCCTGGCCGGGCTTTACCGGTAATGGCATAATGGTTCCGGGCAGCATCATCGAAGGCCAGTTCAATCCTTGAATCTCCCGAGCCCAGAGTTGCCAGGTTGAAGATCTGCAGGGAAATCCCCTTTACCCCCTGGCTGTTGACCTGGAAAGATCCGTTCTTGATGACGAAGCGTTTGATGAAGGTTTCGCGGGCAGATGGCTTTTTGTTGGCGAACATTCGTTGCAGGCCTGAATAATTCCAGTGGCCTGTGCTGTCCTTACGAATGTCCAGCTTGACCCCTTCCAGTGCTATCAGGCGGAAACCCTGCCGTCCGAGCAGCAGCTTTCCCCATTGCGGCGCAATGGCGATTGAGTCTGCCGTGGCAAGATTTCCGGCTGGAAAACCGGGCGGATTGGCCAGTGACACGCCCTGGAGATACAGGCTGCCGCCTGTTGTGCGCAGGGCGGATATGGCAACTGTCTGGTGGAGGTAAGCGGTAAGCAGTTGGGATAACTGCGGCGCAGAAAAAGGTGTGGCCAGATAGATCTTCAGGGCAAGGAACGATACCGGTAAAATGCATAAAAGCATTCCTGCAATCCGAAACCATAATTTAATTTTTCCAGTGCTGTCGCCCATGCCTGTACATCCCTCGCACGAAGACTGTAACCTGAATTCCCATGCTTGACAAGCTCAGGCGCCTGCTGTTTCTTTGAATAGATTCAGGTTTCTGCTATACTTTTTCCAAGAGATTGCATTATGAAAACAGCGAGGTTGCCATGAAGGTGTGCCGGATTGCATTTGGGCTGTTCCTTGGTTTGTTGACGGTTGTTGCCTTTGCCTGCGCATCAAAGGAACAGACAAGCGCCAGCGGGCCGGTCAGGGTCTGGTCGGCGGAAAAAAGGGGATACATCATGTCTGAGAAGGTTGTCAAAAGCGATGCGGAGTGGAAAAAACTACTCACTCCGGAGCAGTTTCATGTAACCCGCAAAAAAGGCACGGAGCGGGCCTTTGCCAACGAGTACTGGAACAATCATGAAAAGGGGATCTACCAATGCATCTGCTGCGGGCTGGACCTGTTCACTTCAGATGCCAAATATGACTCCAAGACCGGCTGGCCGAGTTTCACGGCACCCATTGCCAGGGAGAATGTCCGCACCATGGAGGACCGCTCGTTCTTTTCCGTGCGGACCGAGGTGGTCTGCGCCCGCTGCGATGCCCACCTGGGGCATGTCTTTGATGACGGACCGCCGCCGTCCGGGCAGCGCTACTGCATGAATTCGGCGGCGCTGAAATTCGTCAAGCCAAGATAAACATCACATATCCTGTCTGTTGTATTGACAATAGTATCATATGGTGATACTAAATAGGCATGAACAA
>MHXL01000076.1:10414-11458 GCA_001824455.1 Desulfuromonadaceae bacterium GWB2_53_15 | reverse complement strand
CCATTCCCCCAGGCTGCGGTCGCTGAGAAGGTCGGCCTGGTGGACACCATGCACATTGTTGAGAGAGCCGATGATCCACTCGCCCTTGCTGTTTTTAGATATGTTTTTTGCCTCAATCCCGGAGACAGTTATATCGCCACTGTGCCGGCCGAAAAAACGGTCGGTCGGGGCGTAATTCAGCCCGATTTTCTGGTCGACTGTGGCGCACCCGAACAGGCCTGACAGGGTGAGCAAGACAACCAGGAGAACAATTGGCACTGTCGTGGGGGTGATGCACATGGGAAAAACCTCGCTGGTCAAGTTTAAACTCTACTGTACAGATGCCAATATAAGTAAAAACCTTGTTGTATGCAATCCCGAGAAATACCTGAAAGAAACCGCTTGCCAGATTTTGGAGGGAGGATTATATTTTAATGAGATCAGGCAGGAGCAAAAAAGATTATGTCGTCACTTGTCAACAACGCCCTCCAAACCCCTGCAGATGTTGTAACCCTGAATCGGCTACGGCCCTCTTCCGTCAAGAGCAATGCTTCCGGCGGAAAGGAGATAACTGGTTCCGGCGGTACACCGATCACCCTTCCTGAAGACGTTGTAAATCTTTCGCCGGCAATTCGAGGCGAGAGTGCTACATCCACCCAAAAGAAACCTTCAGTCGCTGTTAGCCATGATGAAAAACAGGCCCTGCTCGCTTCCAATTTGACCGTTAAAGGTTTTTCTGTGTACGGCTAACCCTTGCCGGTCCGGAAGAGCAGGTTGAGAACGAAGCTGAACAGGCTGAAAAACAGTGCCGCCACCAAAGAGGTGAAAAAGCCGCTGACATGGAATCCAGTCACCAGATTGGCGGCCAGAAAGAACATCAACCCGTTGATCACCAGGGTGAACAGGCCGAGGGTAAGCACCGTCACCGGCAGGGTCAGCAGGGTGATTATAGGCCGGAGAAAGGTGTTTAACAACCCGATCACCAGCGCTCCTATCAGGAGGTCCTGAAAACGGTCGAACTGGATGCCGGGGACCAGCTTCATTACCAGGAACAGGGCGAAGGAG
>MHXL01000076.1:251-10354 GCA_001824455.1 Desulfuromonadaceae bacterium GWB2_53_15 | reverse complement strand
CAGCGCTTTTTTTTGAAATAGACTATCATGCCCGCCGAGATCATTATCATGAACACCCACAGCATATAGTAGCCGCTGTGCCACTCCAGTTCCGGCATATATCTGAAATTCATGCCATAAACACCTACCAGAAATGTCAACGGCAGGAAAATCGTTCCGACCACGGTCAGGAATTTCATCACTTCATTGGTGCGGTTGCTGATACTGGAAAGATACAGGTCCAGCATTCCTGAGAGCAGGTCGCGAAAGGTCTCCACTCCGTCGATTACCTGGATGGTGTGATCGTATATGTCGCGGAAAAATATGCGGGTTTCCTCTGCGATCAAGTCTGATTCACCACGTTCCAGCGCAGAGGTCACCTCGCGCAGCGGCCAAACCCCCTTGCGCAGAAAGACAATTTCCCGCTTGAAGGCGATAATCCTTCTCAGGACCAGCTGGGAGGGGCCGGCTGCCAGTTCGTCTTCCAGTTCCTCAACCAGTTCGCCCATCCCCTCCAGTACGGTAAAGTACCTGTCCACGATAGTATCAATCAGGGCGTAGGTCAGGTAATCGGCCCCCATGGTTCTGATACGAACTCCACTGCGGATACGTTCCCGGACCGGTTCGAAGGCGTCGCCATCGATTCCTTCCTGAAAGGAGAGCACATATCCCGGGCCCAGGATCAGGCTGATCTGTTCGGTCTCGATGCTCTGATCCTTGCGTAAGTTGATCATCCGGGCGACAATGAAGATGTAGTCGCCGTAATCCTCGATCTTTGGCCGTTGATTGGTGTTGACGATGTCTTCCAGCACCAGGGGATGGAGTCCATAACAGTCGCCGACGCGCTTGATCAAGTCCACGTCATGAATTCCATCAACATTGATCCAACTGACGCCTGGTGTGCCTGGTGCGATGATGCACTGCTCAAAGTTTGTCGGGTGTTCTTCGCTGTAGCCTGCAGAAGAATAGAAACAGCTGCTGATGGTGGTTGCGCCGGTGGCGGGAACATCGCCGATATGCACCAGGGTTCCGGGCGGCAGGCCTGTCTTGCGTGACCGTCCGCTATACAGTTTGCGCTTTTTCATCTCAGATACCCAGGATGTCGGCCATACGCAGCAGGTCGTCGTTCAGTTTTTTCTGGCCGCCGTTTGCCACCATCTCCAACAGGGTTGTGGTCAGTGAATTGGCGGACAGGCCGACCATGACCCCTTTGGTGCCATTTAAAAGCAGTTCAACTGATTTGCGACCATAGCGGCTGCCCAGCAGGCGGTCGAAAACCGTTGGCGCGCCGCCTCGCTGGTAGTGGCCCAACACGGTAACCCGCGTCTCAAAACCGGCGCAATCCTTGATGCTGTTTGCGATCTCCTGCGCTTGTCCGGCGCCCTCGGCCATGATGATCAGCGCATTGGTGCGGCCTTCGTCGTAGCGCTGGCGCAGTTGGTGGCACATGGCCGAAAGGTCGAATTCCACCTCGGGCACGATGGCGAATTCAGCCCCGGTGGCGATAGCGCTGATGCTGGCCAGATAGCCGGAGTTGCGGCCCATCACCTCAACGATAAAGGCCCGGTCATGGGAGTTGGCGGTGTCCTTGATGCAGTCCACGGCATAGATGATGTTGTTGAGGGCTGTATCCACTCCCAGCGCCATGTCCGTATAGGGGATGTCGTTGTCGATGCTGGCCGGGATGCCGATCACCGGAAAACCCATGCGGTCCAGAGCCAATGCTCCGTTCAACGAGCCATCCCCGCCGATAACGATCAATCCTTCGACTTTGGCTTTAAGCAGGTTGTCCAGAGCCAGTTTGCGCCCCTCATCGGTGCGGAACTCCTGGGAACGGGCCGACTGCAAAAAGGTGCCGCCGCGCTGAAGCACGCCAGAGACCGTTTTGGAATCCAACGTGATGTAATCGTTCTTCAACAGGCCGGCATATCCTTTGCGGTAGCCGATCATCTCGACGTCATTGGCGATCGCGGTGCGCGCCGCTGAGCGGATGACTGCGTTCATGCCGGAACAGTCACCACCGCTGGTTAGAATTGCAAGTCGTTTCATGTGTTGCCCTCCTGAAATACCGTTACCGGCGGAATTATATCCTGCTACCTGGGCCGCGTCTCGATATACACGGTTGATTCGTACAGTGGCGCGGCGATACCGGCCGCGGCCCCCTTGTAGTAATCTACCAGATCGAGGCCGTTGATGGCCGGCTGGGCTGCCAGCTCCTTTTGTACCTTGTTGACCCTGTTCAGGCTGCGGGTTCCACCCACGAAGCTGCGTGAGGCCATCTGCTCGCTAATGCGGGGTATGGCGATCTTGCGGTCGCTGGCGAAAACCTTGACTGCATCTTTGCCAAAGGGTGCTTCAACCTTGATCTCCCAGGAATCACTCTCTTCAGGCAGGGTATAGATGATGCCAGGCTGTTTGGGGGTTTCCATCTCACCAGCCTTGGGGTAGAGCAGGCTGACCTCGCCTTGCGGATTGATATCGTAGATGTAGAGATAGAGCGGTTTGGTGACCTGAAGGGTAAACTGGACGGTCTCTCCCTCGCGATAGATCTGGTAGCCGCCACCTTTGGTCGTGGCAATCCTGACCATGTTTCCGGTCTGTTCGTGTTCGATGTCGGCAATCTCGGATATCCTCTCCGCCTCATCGTTGTCCAGGCTGTATTTTACCAGCGAGCGGGGAATGGTGTCGTCTGCGCTGCCCAAAACCTTGCCGTTAAGATCCTTCAGGGTCAGGCCAAGAAAGATCCCTTTATCGCCCTGTTTGAGAAAACCGCCGTCGAGGAGCGCATTTGCCCCGGCCTGTGCGGCATCGCTGGTTTCAAGTGTCAGAACAGCGCCTTTTGAGGCTGCCAACGATGGTTTATTTGCAGGCAAATGTTCGACCAGTTTTATGCCGTTGCTTGAAAGCACGGATTTCAAACGAATTAGTACATATTCGCCAAATTCACTGGAATAGCGTTTCCGTTTTTCCACAACCGGATTGAGATAGATTACCTGGCCTTTAGAACTGCTGATGGTTCGGTTCGCGAGACGCTCTATCCGGCTGTCCAGATTTTCCTTGTCCCAGCCGGACTGAAGGTTGCGGACAGGGATTTCGTAGGTTCCTTCCAGTGAACGGTAAGATGTGTTGTTCCTGCTGTCCGAAAGCGTAACGTAAACCCGCAGATTTTCTCCCGTGCGGTGCAGTTTCGCACTGACGGCAAAATCGGCATCAACGGACTGATACTCAAAAGTAAAGCCTGATTTACTCAAGGAACGGTTCAATTCGACTGCCAGCAAACCGAAGATTGGCAGCGTTCCACAATCCGCGTTGTCCTCATCGGTAATGAATTCAGGATTGATGTATAATTTCTTACCAGCAAATTTCCCTTTCATTTCCTTTGCCATTGCATCGACCATTTCCGGCATGGAGGAGTATGTGCTTTGGGTGCCGAAGAAGGCCAGGACAGGGGAGGGGAGGGTAAATGTCAGTAAGATGATGGTGAATATAAATTTTTTCATGGAAATCCTGCCTTGTTGTGATGACTAGTTTTTATGTTTACCTGGAATATCTCTTTCAGTTTTTCCTGCCGGTAATCGAAAATGCGCCTGTGGCTAACAAAGGTTGACCGGTCCGGCCAGTTATATCTCAGGTTCAACAGTTATTTCCCTCATGCGATTAAAGTGCAAAACGCCCCTTTACGCTTGCCGGATCGGGACTGATTGCCGGGCTCTGCTCGACGTTCAAACGTTTGGCCTCGTTTTCAACCCTGAGTCTAACATATTCGTAGATGTCGCTGAGATTTCTATTTCCGTCGTTCAGTGCCTTCAGCAGAAAGTAGGTGAACAGTCCGTGTTTCTTCTCCTGGGAAGATGTGCTGATCTGACTCCCCTGTGTTGATGTCAGCACCGCGATGTTATCCTTCTTGAGGTCAATCTTCTCTACCCTGACAAGCGACCTGGCTCCTTGCGCCAATACGCTCCTTCCTCCGGAACCGGTAAAACAGGCATCAAGCAAGACTATCACTTCTTTAGCAGGCAGGCCCTCCAACTTCTCATACAAGCGCCTGAGAGGATAGCCGGTTTCCAATAGATAGTTGGGATCCCCGTCGTACGGCACCAGGTATGAATCGCCGCTTTGCGGTTCCGGGGCTCCATGACCCGCAAAATAAACAACCACCTTGCTGTTGTTGCTCACCCGTCTGGGGAGCCAGCTTTCAACCGCCTTCCTGATGCCGGAATAGGTTGCCTTTTCATCTGCGATAAACTCAATGTTGCGATCGGCAAAGCCCAGGGCTTTCAGATGTTCTCTTACCAGAGTTGCATCTGCTTTAGAATAATCAGAGGACGGCAAACTCTGATACTTCTCAATACCTATTACGATGGCATAGTAATTTTCACGTTCAGCCTGCATCGTGTGCGGCAGCAGGTTTTCGGTGGTGGCCGTGGGGGCAGTAGTAGCTGTAGGAATGGCTGGAGTGTTTATTTGTTGCATGTGCTGAATAACAGTTTCAGGCATTGGATTTGTCTTGGCTGCATTGACAGGTGCACTTTTTCTGTTTGCAAAAGCATTTATTTCTTTCGAGAACGTGATTTCATTGGCAGTAGCCTTCAGTGCTTCGATGACTGATTCCGTAACTACCTTTCCCATCATGACATCCCAAGCGTCCTCTGGTGACATTTGGTAAACTCTGTTGCTAGGTGTTGGAGCTTTGACTTCTCGCTCCCAGACAGGCATCCCAGTTGTGTCGACAAGCATGCTTTTGACGGTTACTTGAGACTCGAACTTTGTCTTTGCCATTGGGAAGTTTGGAACCGTGGCAAATAAAAACCCCAGTTTTTTGACCTCAGGAACCAATACAGCGTCAATACCAGGGGCATACGGTTCACCACGGACAAGTACTACCCGCTCGAAAACACTGGAGAATATCTGCGGCGCTTTTTGCGACAACATTTTAGCAGTTGGCGCATCGAGTGTAACCGTATTTGAGTTCATTTCAGGTTGAACCCAGATCTCTGTCTTTCTGGCTGCATCGTCAGGCACAAGTATTCCGATTGTCATCGGGATTTTCCTGACCGAAGCAGGCATTGAAACAGGCACATCAACCTCGGGCAGCACAAATTTCTGAGCGCAACCAAACAGGAATAAAAGAACCAGCAGATATGCTAATCGGATAAATTTCATTCGCTCTCCATTGCACATTGTTAGCGGATTAAGAATTACTTTATCGTACTGGTTGCAAAGTAAATGGAGAAAGCACGCGCAAAATGGTTGCTCCTACCACAATTTACGGTTTGTTTCTCTTTTTCAGCCATTCCATCCGCTCGATGATATTCTTCTCATACCCGTGCCCCCTGGGTTCATAGAATTTCCGCCCAGCCAGATTTTCCGGCAGACACTCCTGCCCGGAATAGGCCTCGTCGTAATCATGGGCGTACTGGTAACCCTTGCCGTAGCCCAGTTCCTTCATAAGCTTGGTGGGGGCGTTGCGGATGTGCAGCGGGACCGGCAGGGCTCCGCTTTTGCGGACTTCGGCCAGGGCTGCATTAATGCCGACATAGGATGCGTTGGACTTGGGGGCGGTGGCCAGGTAGGTGACCGCCTGGCCCAGGGTGATGCGCCCCTCGGGCATGCCGACCATCTGGAAGGCCTGCAGGGCTGAGACCGTCATCTGCAGGGCGCGCGGGTCGGCGTTGCCGATGTCCTCCGAGGCCAGGATGATCATGCGGCGCAGGATGAAGAGCGGATCCTCGCCGGCCTCCAGCATGCGGGCCAGCCAATACAGGGCCGCGTCCGGGTCGCTGGCGCGCATGGATTTGATGAAGGCCGAGATGACGTTGTAGTGTTCCTCACCCCCCTTGTCATATAGCAGGGCCTTTTTCTGCAGCGCTTCCTGGACAACCTCAAGGGTTATTGGCCCTTTATCCCTTTGCCCCTTTACCCCGTGTTCCTGATTAATCAGACCGGCGGCCACCTCCAGGGTGTTCAGGGCGATGCGGGCGTCGCCGCCGGCCTGTTCGGCCAGGAAATTCAGCGACTCGTCATCCGTTGTCAGGCCGAGTTTGCCCAGTCCGCGCTCTGGGTCGCTCAGGGCGTGCTCCAGGATGTTACGCACCGTGGACGGTTCCAGCTGTTGGAGGGTTAGTACGCGGCAGCGGGAGAGCAGGGGGGCGATGACCTCGAAGGAAGGATTTTCGGTGGTGGCGCCGATAATAGTAACGACACCTTTTTCCACATAGGGCAGGAAGGCGTCCTGCTGGGACTTGTTGAAGCGGTGGATCTCGTCCACGAAGAGTATGGTGCGTGTACCGCGCATGGCGTAGCCTTCCGCCTCGCGGAAGATCTCGCGGATCTCCTTGATGCCGGACAGGATGGCCGAGAAAAATATAAAGTGGGATTTTGTTTCAGCGGCGATGATGTGGGCCAGGGTGGTCTTGCCGCAGCCGGGAGGTCCCCAGAGGATCAGGGAAGATAGCGCGTCGGTCTCGATCATGCGCCTCAGGATACGTCCTTCTCCCAACAGATGTTCCTGACCGGTAAACTCTGCCATAGTGCGGGGGCGCATGCGTTCGGCCAGTGGTGCGTGATCAGAAACCTCCGAGGTTTTCAGAACCCCGGAGGTTTGATCCCAAAGGGTGGGAGTTTCCATGGTTGACACCCTGGTCAGGTCAGGTCGCGCCGATTGTGACGGCTGACCTTTTCCGGCTGGATGCCCCAGATTTCACGGGCGTACTCAGCTATGGTCCTGTCGCTGGAAAACTTGCCCATGCCGGCAGTATTGAGGATCGATTTGCGAGCCCATTCGTAAGGTTGCTGATAGAGTTTGTCCACCTCATCCTGGCAGTTCACGTAAGAGGCGTAGTCCGCAAGAAGCAGGTAGGTGTCGCTGCCCAGCAGGTTCTCCACAATCGGTTTGAACAGCCTTGGTTCACCCGGAGAAAAGGTGCCGTTTCCGATCTGGTCTACGGCTAGTTTCAGCTCGTCGTTTCGGTAGTAATAGTCATGGGGACGGTAGCCGGCGTTCTTCAGGCTGTTCACCTGTTCGGCATTCATGCCGAAGATGAAGATATTTTCGCGGCTGACCTCTTCCATGATTTCGATGTTGGCGCCGTCCAGGGTTCCAATGGTCAGGGCTCCGTTCAAGGCGTACTTCATGTTGCCGGTGCCGGACGCTTCGGTGCCGGCGGTTGAAATCTGCTCGGAAAGGTCCGAGGCCGGGAAGATCATCTCGGCCAGGGAGACATTGTAGTTGGGCAGGAAGACGACCTTTAGCAGGCGGTTGACGTCCGGGTCGTTGTTGATGACCGCCCCCACGGCGTTGATCAGGCGTATGGTCAGTTTGGCCATGTAATAGGAGGGGGCAGCCTTGCCGCTGAAGATGACCGTACGCGGGGCAATATCCAGGCCGGGGTTGGATTTGATGCGGTTATAGCGGGTGATGACGTGCAGAACGTTGAGCAGTTGCCGTTTATATTCATGGATGCGCTTGGTCTGACAGTCGAACATGGAATCCGCTGAGACCTGAATGCAGGTCTGTTTGAAAATCTGATCGGCCAGGCGCTGCTTGTTGGCCCGTTTAACCTCAATCCATTGCTGCTGGAAGTCCCGATCATCGGCCAGTTCGCGCAGTTTTGTCAGCTGGTCAAGATCAGTGACCCAGCCGTCGCCGATTTTGGACGAGATCAGGTCTGCCAGCCAGTGGTTGGCATGTTTGAGCCAGCGGCGTTGAGTGATGCCATTGGTCTTGTTGTTGAAGCGTTCCGGCCACATTTCATAAAAGTCGTGGAAAAGATCGTCTTTAAGGATCTCGCTATGCAGGGCCGAGACGCCGTTGATGGAGTGACTGCCGACAATGGCCAGATAGGCCATGCGCACGTGTTTCTCGCCATCCTCGCCGACAATGGACATGCGCCGCAGTCGGTCGCCATCACCAGGGAAACGGGCTGATACCTCGCGGAGGAAGTGGTCGTTGATCCGGTAGATGATCATCAGGTGACGCGGCAGGATATGTTCCATCATCCGCACCGGCCATTTTTCAAGCGCCTCGGGCAGGATGGTGTGGTTGGTGTAGGCAAAGGTGCGTACGGCAATATCCCAGGCCGTATCCCAGGCGAGCCGTTTTTCGTCCAGCAGGATGCGCATCAGTTCAGGGATGGCCAGGGTAGGGTGGGTGTCGTTAAGCTGGATGGCAACCTTTTCCGGCAGCAGGGACAGGTCGTTATGCTTTTTTGCGAAGCGGTAAAATATGTCCTGAACCGTAGCCGAGGACAGAAAGTACTCCTGGCGCAGGCGCAGCTCCTTGCCTTCGGCCATGTGATCGGCCGGGTAGAGCACCTTGGAGATATTCTCGGTACGCATCTTGGACTCGACAGCGCCGACGTAGTTGCCCTGGTTAAAGGAGGTCAGTTCAAAGTCTCGGGTTGATTTGGCGCTCCAGAGGCGCATCGTATTGACGGTGTCGTTGCCGTAACCCGGCACCGGAACATCATAAGCCAGGGCCATGACATCGTGGGTGTCCAGCCAGGAGTGGCATTGTCCCCCGCTTTCATCAGAATATTCCACAACACGGCCTTCGTACTGGATCTTGTGCAGATGCTCCTGGCGCCCGAACTCCCATGGGTTGCCGTAGCGCAGCCAGTTGTCAGGTACTTCATGTTGACTGCCATCCACGATCTTCTGGTAGAACATGCCGTATTCGTAGCGGATGCCATAGCCATAGGCCGGCAGGCTCATGGTGGCCATGGAGTCCAGGAAGCAGGCCGCCAGGCGCCCTAGTCCGCCATTGCCCAGGCCGGCATCCCATTCGCTGTCCTGAAGTTCATTCACATTGATGCCCATCTCTTTGAGGGCGTTTTCCCACTCTTCCATGATGCCCAGGTTGATCAGGCTGTTGCCCAGGGTACGCCCCACCAGAAACTCCATGGAGATGTAATAGACCCGTTTGGCATCATTGATGTAATAGGATTGCTGGGTGTCGAGCCAGCGTTCAACCAGCATGTCGCGCACCGCGTAGGCCAGGGCCAGGTACAGGTCAGACTGGGTGGCGGAGTATTTGTCCTTGACCAGGGTGTACTGGAGGTGGCGCAGAAAAGAACGTTGCAGATCCGTAGTGGTCGGCTTGGTATCGCTGGGGAGGATGGTTTCGGCTGCGATCATTAGGTTTTTCCTTTACCTGCCAAAATAAATGTTCTGAAGTATATAGGCTCCGCTTGTTGAATGCAAGATTACAGGTTTGTCAGTTTAAAAAACAAGTTATGGCGATGCGCGTGAGTCTTTCCTGGTTCACGGTTCAGAAGGGATACATATAATCAGTTGCGGCGGACACCCTATGACGGATGTTTGTTACGTGGATTCAGGAGATTGTGCGGTTACTGGAAAATGAACTGTATTTTCCGAAGCGCAGTTCATTGAATTTATTGCATACAAAAGTATACTCATGAAAGAAGTTCTTCAGCAATGAAGTCATGCTGTCTAACCGGAGCATGCGCCGTGCCCGGTTATATGACCCCGATAAGCAGGATAATTCCACTAAAAGGAGTAACAAACCATGTGCAAGCTATTGATCGTTCATTACAGTATGTACGGACACATCTACAAGATGGCGGAAGCGGTTGCAGAAGGGGCGCGCGAGGTTGCAGGGTGCGAGGCGATCGTCAAACGCGTGCCGGAAACCCTGCCGGATGAGGTGCTCGCTAAGATGGGAGCGCTGGAGGCTCAGAAAGGCATGGCCCATATCCCGGTTGCCACGGTTGACGACCTGGCAACGGCCGATGCGATTATCTTCGGTACGCCCACCCGTTTCGGCAACATGTGCGGTCAGATGCGCCAGTTTCTGGATGCAACCGGCGGGCTCTGGATGAAGGGGACACTGGTCGGCAAGGTCGGCAGCGTCTTCGCCAGCTCCGCTACCCAGCATGGCGGTCAGGAATCGACCATCCTCAGTTTTCACACGACTCTGCTGCATCAGGGAATGGTGGTAGTCGGTCTGCCCTATACTTTCGCCGGGCAGATGGGCATAGGTGAGATTACGGGATGTTCCCCCTATGGCGCTTCTACTATTGCCGGCGGTCAGGGTGAGCGGATGCCCAGCGATAATGAACTGGCCGGAGCCCGTTTCCAGGGTGCGCATGTGGCGCGGATCGCTC
>MHXL01000076.1:0-197 GCA_001824455.1 Desulfuromonadaceae bacterium GWB2_53_15 | reverse complement strand
AGAGTTGCAAAGCGTTTTAGAAGATCACTCTCTCGTCAGCACCCTCGACGACCCCAACGTACACGGTGGGGTCACATACACGGTGCGCGTAAATGCAGGGACGTTGCGCGTAAATGCAGGGACGTTGCGCGTAAATGCAGGGACGTTGTTTATTTGCCTATTAACTCAACCAGCGCCGGATCATTATTAACTATTTT
>MHXL01000075.1:5458-10109 GCA_001824455.1 Desulfuromonadaceae bacterium GWB2_53_15 | reverse complement strand
TCAGGGGGGTGCGTGCCGGATCGCTCAATAAATTCATCCCGATCATCATGCTGACCACTGAGTCGCAGGATTCCAAAAAAGGTGAAGGCAAGGCAGCCGGGGCCACCGGCTGGATCGTTAAACCGTTCAAGCCGGAACAGCTTATTGCTGTGGTTAAGAAGGTACTCGGGTGAAATGAGTTGGCCACCACGCGCGCGGGAATAATTCCGTACTCAAGCTTTGCGTGAACAGTTCGGTATCAGCAGAGGCGCTGGAACTGCAATAATGTAATTAACTATCTTATTCTGTTTAACAAAGTTGGATTGATTCGATGAAACAACGCTATGATCCTTCACAACCACACAGTATCCCCCCTGTTCTTAAGGACCGGGAATTCAATCGATTCAGCAGTTTTATCTATGACGAGGTCGGCATTAAAATGCCGCCAGCCAAGAAAACCATGCTGGAGGCTCGACTGCAGAAACGCCTCAAGGCTCTTGGACTCCATACATTTGAGGAATATGCAGATTTTGTATTCAGTGCTGCTGGTAAAGGTGACGAGCTAATTCACCTGATCGACGTTGTTACGACCAATAAGACAGATTTCTTTCGCGAACCGGCCCATTTCGAGTATCTGGTCAAATCGGCCATTCCGTCATTGATTGACACCCGTGATGCCGGCATCAGAAATCCACTCAAGATATGGAGCGCAGGCTGTTCAACAGGTGAGGAACCCTATACCCTGGCCATGGTCCTGTCAGAGTTCACAACGTCGAACCCCGGTTTTCGCACCTCGATCCTTGCCTCGGATATCTCAACGTCAGTGCTTTCCAAGGCACGC
The DNA here is from genome assembly GCA_001824455.1 of Desulfuromonadaceae bacterium GWB2_53_15. Lineage (GTDB taxonomy): Bacteria > Desulfobacterota > Desulfuromonadia > Geobacterales > Pseudopelobacteraceae > JACPFJ01. Next base: position 9,289 of record MHXL01000075.1, on the reverse strand, counting down.
AACGCCATCTACACCGAAGACCGGGTGGATACCATCCCGCTGCACCTGAAGAAGAAGTATCTGTTGCGAAGCAGGGACGCCAGTAAATCGTTGGTACGCATTACACCACAACTGCGTACAATGGTGAATTTCAGACGATTGAACTTTATGGAAGACTTCGGACTTCAGGAACAGATGGATATTATTTTCTGCCGCAACGTGATCATTTATTTTGATAAACCGACCCAGGAGCGGCTTCTGCAAAGGTTCCACCAGCAACTCGTTCGAGGCGGTTTTCTGTTTCTTGGGCATTCAGAAACCCTGAACGGGCTCAACGTGCCTTTACATCCCGTAGCGTCGACTGTTTACCGTAAAGCATGAAGAACCTTGTGGATGCACAACTGAATAATGTCTTTCTCAAACCGGGAGATGTTTATATTTCGCGGTCTCCGGCGCTTGTTTCGACGGTTCTGGGCTCATGTATCTCGGTCACCCTGTACTCATCCGAAACCAGGGTAGGCGCTATGTGCCATGCTCTGCTTCCCTCCGGTAGCCTTGAAGAAGGGTTTCGTTATGTGGACAGCACTGTGGCTTATCTGTATGCCAAGCTGTGTGTAATCACTGGTCGGTCGGGAGGATTCGAGGCCAAACTGTTCGGTGGAGCAGATGTTCTCAATCCGGGAGGACGTTTGAATAGAGCCCCTTCAGTGGGTCGCCAGAACATTACTGCAGCTATGCACGTTATTGAAAAACTGGGATTGTCTTTGTCTGCCTCGGACACAAGCGGCGATAGAGGTAGAAAGATTTTCTTCTATTCCAATACCGGCGAAGTTTTTCTGCGCCAAGTCAAGAAAACCGTGAGATAAAGGTAGCGGGTTAGCCCGGACTCGTCATCATCAGGAGCTGTTCATGTCTAACAGAATCAAAGTCTTGATTGTCGATGATTCGGCGCTGGTCAGGCAGGCTCTGACGGAGATCCTTTCTTCCGACCCCCAGATCGAGGTTATGGGAACGGCTGCCGATCCTTTCGTGGCTGCTGAATGCATGAAGAAAAGCGTGCCGGATGTTATCACCCTGGATGTGGAGATGCCCCGCATGGACGGGCTGACCTTTCTACAGAAGATAATGTCCCAACATCCGATACCGGTAGTAATGTGCTCCTCGCTGACCGGATCCGGCAGCGAAACTGCCATGAAGGCCCTTGAATACGGTGCGGTTGATATTATTGTCAAACCCAAAATGGGAACAAAGCAGTTCATCGAAGAGTCCCGGGTCAGTATCTGTGATACGATTAAGGCTGCGGCCATGAGCAGAGGCAAGTTGCTTCCGGTTACAAGAAGTCGTGAGGTTGCTCCCAAATATACTGCTGATGTCATCATTGAGAAGGCGACCAGCAAAGCCATGATCCAGACCACGGAGAAGGTGGTCGTGGTCGGGGCTTCAACCGGAGGAACCGAGGCGCTCAAGGTGTTTCTGGAGATGCTGCCTGAAGATTCCCCCGGCATTGTTATTGTCCAGCATATGCCGGAACATTTTACGGCCGCCTTTGCAAAACGTCTGGATTCTACCTGCCGTATAACTGTAAAAGAGGCTGCGGATAATGATACCGTTGTACGCGGCAGGGCACTTATCGCGCCCGGCAATCATCATACATTGCTCAAACGCAGCGGAGCCCGTTATTATGTTGAGATCAAGGATGGCCCATTGGTGTCGCGGCACCGTCCATCCGCGGATGTGCTTTTCCGCTCTGCTGCGCGTTATGGCGGCAAGAATGTGGTCGGTGTGATCATGACCGGGATGGGTGATGATGGAGCCCGCGGCATGAAGGAGATGTTCGATGCCGGCGCCTTGACGGTTTCTCAGGATGAGGCGACCTGTGTGGTCTACGGTATGCCCCATGAAGCGGTCAAGCTGGGCGGTGTCCATAAAACCTTGCCGCTTCAGCTTATCGCTGCTGAAGTTATGCGACTGTGCAGCTAGGAGTTGATTATGACAAGCATGAGCGAAAAATTTTATCTGGGGAGGCAACCGATACTTGACCGTGGCCAGGAGATTGTTGGCTACGAACTCCTGTTCAGATCGGCAGGTCGCGATTTTGCAGAATTTGACAGTTATTCCCAGGCAAGTGCCAGTGTAATCACCAATGCACTATCCGCCTTCGGCATCCAGGAGGTGCTGGGTGGTAAATTCGGATTCATTAATGTCCATCTTGGTCTGTTGCTTTCGGAGATGCTGGAACTGTTGCCCGTTGAACAGTCGGTTCTCGAATTGCTGGAAATTATCCAGATTGATGGTCAGGTTGTTGAGCGCTGCCGTGAACTCAAAGAACTTGGTTTCCAGTTGGCGCTGGATGATCATGAATATAGCCCGGATTATGCCGATATCTATGATGTCATTGATATCGTCAAGATTGACATTCTCAGTATCGAACCAGCCATTCTGACTGGAATAATTGAACAACTGCGTCGCTGGCCAGTGAGGATACTTGCTGAAAAGGTTGAAACGGTTGAGCAGTTCGATGCATGTTACAGCATGGGGTTTGACCTGTTTCAAGGCTATTTCTTTGAACGGCCGGTGGTGCTCAACAAAAAAAAGATCGACACCTCCGGTCTGGCCATGCTCAAGCTCCTGCAGCAGCTTACCATGGATGCCACCATCGATGAGATCGAGCAGACCTTTAAGGCCAATCCCAGCTTGTCCTACAATCTGTTGCGCCTGGTTAATTCAGTTGGTCTCGGCTCACGTGAAAAGATCAAGACCCTGCGGCATGCCATTACCATGCTGGGAACCTGTCACATTCGCCGCTGGATTCAGCTCTCGCTCTTTGCTGGCAATGATGCCCGTGGTATCAATAATCCATTGTTGGAAATGGCCGCGGTGCGGGGGCGCCTGATGGAGATCCTGGTCATGCAGAAGGAACGGGAGCGTCCTTTAGCTGAACAAGCGGAAGAAGCCTTTATGATTGGTATCCTTTCGTTGCTGGATGTACTTTTTGAAACCCCCATGACCGAGATCATTGACAGTCTTAACCTTACTGATGAGGTCAGTGGTGCGCTGCTCTCGCGTGAGGGGCTGCTGGGGAGACTGCTTTGCCTGGCGGAACGGTTGGAGGTGACGGATTTTGATGCTGTCAGGCCACTGCTGGGTGAGTGCGATATTACGCTCGATCAGTTGCTGAGTGCCCAGTTGGAGGCGTTTAACTGGCGCGCCAAAGTGATGTCTAATTGACCGTCAGAGAACGCTTGCGCCTTGCTATATCATAAGCCCTTGACCCTGCTTGCACTTGTTTACCTCCTTGACACCCCAATGCTTTTGATGTAGCTTGACACGTCCTACCACAGGACGATCCACGATGTACGCGAAACAACACTACCTACTTCACAGGTTACAACCCAGATGAACATTACTGCAGTTATTCCAGCTCGTTACGCATCTACGCGTTTTCCGGGCAAGGCGCTGGCCGAGATCGGCGGCAAGCCGATGATCCAGCATGTTTACGAACGGACCGTTCGAGCCAGCCTGGTCAACAACGTTATCGTTGCTACGGATGATGAACGCATCTGTCAAGTGGTAACCGCCTTTGGAGGCGTTTGCCGCATGACCCGGCCTGACCATGAAACCGGTACCGACCGCCTGGCAGAGGTTGCTGAAGGCCTGAATGCTGATATCATTGTCAATGTCCAGGGGGATGAACCCCTGATCATGCCCGAGATGATCGATCAGGCCATCCAGCCTTTTTTGGACGACCCAACACTGAAAATGGGGACCCTTAAGACGCGCATCAGGTGCCTGCATGACTTCCTCAGCCCCAACGTGGTCAAGGTGGTCACTGATAAAGCGGATAATGCCCTT
>MHXL01000075.1:0-5446 GCA_001824455.1 Desulfuromonadaceae bacterium GWB2_53_15 | reverse complement strand
TCACCTTTGCCGTTTTTTCGGGATAAGTGGCAGGATCTGAAGGATGACTCCTTCTCCAGTGGCAAGCTGCGCTGCTACAAACATGTGGGGCTGTATGTGTACCGTCGTGATTTTCTAATTGCGTTTGCCGGCATGGCCCCCACCTTTCTGGAGATATCAGAAAAGTTGGAACAGTTGCGTGTGCTGGAGAACGGTGTTGCAATCCGCGTGGTGGGAACCGAGTTCGAATCCATCGGTGTCGATACACCCGACGACCTGGTCAAGGCCAGAGAGCTCTTCAAAAACCAACAGATCTAAATTTTTCTTCCCATAGGAGCAGTCAGCATGAAAACCAAATTCATCTTTATTACCGGTGGGGTTGTCTCCTCAATTGGCAAAGGTCTTGCCGCCGCTTCGCTGGGTGCGTTGCTGGAGGCGAGGGGACTGCGGGTAACCATGCAGAAACTGGACCCCTACATCAACGTTGATCCCGGCACCATGTCACCATTTCAGCACGGCGAGGTTTTTGTTACTGATGACGGTGCTGAAACTGATCTGGATCTCGGACATTACGAGCGCTACACCTGCGCCACCCTCTCCAAAAAGAGCAATTTCACCACCGGGCAGGTCTATTTCTCCGTGATCGAGAAGGAACGGCGCGGAGATTATCTGGGCGGGACAGTACAGGTAATCCCCCACATCACCGACGAGATCAAGGCCAAGATCATAGCCAATGCCAAGGGCGCCGATGTGGCTATCATCGAGGTCGGCGGTACAGTGGGCGATATCGAGTCGCTTCCTTTTCTGGAGGCGATCCGCCAGTTCCGCTTTGACCGGGGACATGAAAACGCCCTCTACATCCATGTTACCCTGGTGCCTTACATCCGTACCGCTGGAGAACTGAAGACCAAACCTACCCAGCACTCTGTCATGGAACTGCGAAAGATCGGCATCCAGCCTGATATCCTGCTGTGCCGCTGTGACCGGGATCTGCCGTTGGATATGAAAAAGAAAATCAGCCTGTTTTGCAACGTTGGTGAAAAGGATGTCATCCAGGTTGTCGACTCAGAGCATATCTATGCCGTGCCGATGGCCCTCAACAAAGAGCGTCTGGACGAGCAGGTGGTTGAAAAACTGAATATCTGGACCAAGGCCCCTGATCTGACCCACTGGCAGGAGGTTGTGGAAAGGCTGTGCCATCCCAGCCACGGCGAGGTACATATTGCCATTGTCGGCAAATACGTCAACCTGACCGAATCGTACAAATCACTGGCCGAGGCCTTGACGCACGGCGGTATAGCCAACGATTGCAGGGTCTACCTCAAGTATCTTGATTCGGAAATGATCGAACGTGAAGGAATCGAAGGGCACCTGGATGGAGTTGACGGTATCCTGGTTCCGGGAGGATTCGGGGAGCGGGGCACAGAAGGCAAAATCCAGGCCATACAGCACGCACGTAATAACAAGATTCCTTTCTTCGGTATCTGTCTCGGTATGCAGATGGCGGTGGTGGAATATGCCCGTAACGTTTGCGGGCTGACAGATGCCTGCTCCAGTGAGTTCAAGCCTGAATGTGGCGACCCGGTCATCCATCTGATGGAGGAGCAGAAAACGGTCAGCAAGAAGGGAGGAACCATGCGCCTGGGGGCCTATCCCTGCACTCTCACCAAGGGAACTCTGGCCCATACTGCCTATAACAACATCGACATCTCCGAGCGGCATCGTCACCGTTACGAATTCAATAACAAATACCGGGATGTTGTCGCGCAGAAAGGCATGGTTTTGTCGGGTGTCTACAAGGACAAGGATCTGGTTGAGGTTGTGGAGATTCCCGATCACCCCTGGTTCCTTGCCTGCCAGTTTCATCCCGAATTCAAGTCCAAACCGCTGATTCCGCATCCGCTTTTCCGGGCTTTCGTTGGTGCCGCACTGGCCAACCGCAAAGGCAGCAAGCCATGACCAGGGAAGTTACAGTCGGAAACTTAAAGATCGGCGGCAATCGTCCGCTGGTACTGATTGCCGGTCCGTGTGTCATCGAATCGGAGGAGGCTACCTTGCGGGCAGCCGAACGGCTGATGGCGATCTGTAACGGTATGTCAACGCCGCTGATCTTCAAGGCGTCCTACGACAAGGCCAACCGTACCTCCATCGGCGCTTTTCGCGGTCCAGGCATGAAAGAGGGTCTCAGGATCCTGGCAAAGGTAAAGTCGTCGCTCGGATTGCCGGTGATCTCGGATATCCATTCCATTGAACAGATAACGCCTGCGGCGGAGGTGCTGGATGTGCTGCAAATTCCGGCCTTTCTTTGCCGCCAGACCGATCTGCTAATAGCGGCTGCCAAGAGCGGGCGGGTGATCAACGTCAAGAAGGGCCAGTTTCTGGCCCCCTGGGATATGAAGAATGTAGCCGGGAAACTGGCTGCCTCCGGCAATGAGGACATCATCCTGACCGAACGCGGAGTTTCGTTCGGCTACAACAACCTTGTGGTGGATATGCGCAGTTTTCCGGTCATGCGAGCCAGCGGGTATCCGGTAGTATTCGATGCCACCCACAGCGTACAACTTCCGGGTGGCCAAGGTGAAAGCTCCGGCGGCCAACGCGAGTTTGTGGAGTACCTGGCCCGCGCAGCTGTTGCCACCGGCATTGACGGCATATTCATGGAGGTTCATGAGGACCCGGACAAAGCCCTCTGCGATGGGCCCAACTCGATTCCGCACAACGAATTGCCGGCACTGCTCAAGACCCTCAAGGCGCTCGATGCAGTTGTAAAGTGAGGCTGGTAATAAATAGTAGTCGCTTGTATCATTTACAAAAACAAATGGACGGCACATGGTGCCGTCCATTTGTTTTTTATAGTTTACAAACAGATTTTCCTCACCCGAAGCGATAAACCAGTCTCCCATCCTGGTAAAGTTCAATGGGGCCGTCCTGGGAGACCTTGATAACCTTACCGAAGAACGATGCGGCGCTGGCAGCCGTCGTCCGTCCTCCGCCGGTGACTACCTCCCGAGCGTGGGATGTATCGAAGATGAAACCTGTCTCCATCAGTCTGCCCCCCTGGTTGAAGACTGTCATGCCGTCGGACGAGAGGATGCGCAGCAGTATGCCGGCCTTCTTCAGATCGCTGATGGTTCGCCTCTTGACGCGACCGATCAGCAGTCTGCCGACCGGATCGTCACCTCCCACCGAACCCTTCTTCAAAATGCCCAGCTTACGTGCCCCCTGATTGTAGATCAGGATTACTGTGCCATGTCGCTCCTTGGAAAGTGCGTAGACCGTCCAGAGCAGTTCATCGATGGCCTCCGTGTCAATGCTTCCAGCCAGAAATGTCCGGAAAATATCCGGGTCAAAGATGGCCCAAATTCCCTTGCGCCGCACCAGCAGCCGGGCCGGGCTGATCAGGACCTCAATCTCCGAGGCTTCGTTGATTGTCACTGCAAATGCTCCGCGGCCGGCGCGCCGGACCAGAGAAAAGATCTCCCGCTGGGTCAGCCGCTCTATGTCGGTGTGCATCACCGCCGGTGAGGTGCGGATGACACCGGTCACCTGCATCTGGATATTGGAGACGAAGAAGAGATTGGTGCCGTCGACTATGCGGTAGGGGAGGGGGTTGTCGAAAAAAGCAGGGGTTATATCCTCATGGGGCTTCAAGGGTATCAGGGTGTGGCGCCGCTCCCGCACCAGCTTGCGTAGCAGGGGGAGCGTAGTGCGGTGTACGATAAAGCCGGTTGTAGCCGGTTTTCCCTCGTAGCGCTGGTAAGAGAGGTTCTTCAACAGTTGGATCAGTTGCTGAATCGGCCAGAAACCCTTGCGGTGGTCACCCCGTAGCGAGCGGGCCACAGTGATGTCCATGATCGAGGCCAGGAGTGCCGTGCGGAACTGGGCAGCGTACCCTTCCTGCTGAAAACCGCTGTACAGGCCTGAGAATGCGGTTAACAGCTCCCGGCAGAAGGCAGCCTCGCTACGGGTGAAGCTGAGCGCTTCCCGCCGAGCCATGAAGCGGTAGTAGTGCCCATCAATGGAGATAAGCTCGTTGAGGAGCTCATCACCCGGTAAAAAATCGGCATTGCCGGGGAGCAGGTCAACTTCAGCCCCGCCTAAAAACGAGCTGATATTTCCCCTTATGGCATCGAATACGGCAATCGGCATGGTTGCCCTCTGTTTTGTAACCTTGGCAAAGTGAGCTGTCTAGGTGGTCAGCCGGTCCCGGTCAAACTCTCTACGGGATCTGAAGATGTCTGAAAAGGCCGTTTCTACAGATTTATCTAGATTTTTAAAACTGACTCCGATTCCAGGTGTTTGCCGTAGCCCCCACGGCTTGATCCAGTTAATGGTTGCACTTAGATCAAACCCGAGCTCAGGAATTGACATGATTACCTCGGTATCAGTTGAAAACTTCTCGGTAAATACATCCACTGCAAAAGCACCACCCCATGAAAGATCCTGGGTAAAGCTGCGAAATTCCTCTCCTTGATATTTCAGGATGGTTGACAGGCAAACCTGGTGACGCCGGAAAGCACGCAGTTTGCGCGGATAAAATAGCGTACAGGTCTTGGTGAGAAAATCATTCAGGCTCTTGTCCTGTTTTGCACTTCCCGGCATGGACATGGGTATCAGCACCGAGCCGATTGCCCTGACACGCAAGGTGGGAAAACAGTTCGCCAGGGTATAAGCGACGATCTTTTCTTCACCTTTAGACTTGATGATAGTTGGCAGGTCAACCACAAGGCCGTTGTACAGCCCCTGCAGAGCCAGGTTTTCCGCCTCACAGAAATTGGCGCAGCTGATTGCATCTACATTGTTGTTGATGAGTGCTGTTGTCAGGGCCGACCGGGTGTCGTCATTATAGGAAACCACCAGTATCGGACAAGGAAGGATAGTCATATGCAGAAACTCTTTTCGTAAATTTAATGCTTAAATCAATTGTAATTGCGGTTTGATCAATCTTCAATAGTAAGCGACACAAGGAACCATTGTTCGTTGGCTGAAAACTTGAGGGTGATGTTTTCAATGTTGCTGCCGGATGTGACCATGTAATCGGAGCCATTGACAACAGAAGGTGTTGATAGTTGGATGTCCGAGCCACCCTTGGAGAGATGCTGTTTGAAGGAGCCGGCAATCATGTTCGCGACCTCTCCCATGGCATCATTTACATCGTCATCGACTTCCGTTACCTCCATTCCAAGCATCAGCGAGGTGAACTTGATCGCCAGCGGCCAGGGAATGTGTACGCTCACCAAGCCGTTGTAAGTGCCGGCCAGACCGACCATTGCCGTAAGACACTCCTTGAAATGGGTCGTCACGTCAATCTGCAAAGGCAGGTGATCCAGGTCTTCAGTTCCCACCATATTTACGAATACATCCCGCACATCTGATACAAGTCCCGCAATCAGGTCGTCTTCGCTTGTGTTCAAGGCACTCATTGTCTCCGGTTTCATCGGCATCTGGCTTCTCCTTGTATTAAAAT
>MHXL01000074.1:11231-13513 GCA_001824455.1 Desulfuromonadaceae bacterium GWB2_53_15 | reverse complement strand
CTATCGACGGAGATGGCATACTGGTTACGCGTGAAAATGACTTTGCAGTACCACTTGCCACTCCTGTTACAATCAAACCCGGAAAAGACTGTATTGTGGTCGATGGTGTCAACTACCGACGTTTGGTTTTTTCTGCATCATCAGCCGTTTACGTCAATGGCAAGCCATACAGAGGAGTCGCAGAAATTTCATCAGCTGATAAAGGGCTGCTGGTAGTTAACGAGTTGGCGCTCGAAGACTATTTGGTCGGCCTGATCAACTGTGAAATATCATCAAGCTGGCCAATAGATGCGATCAAAGCTCAGGCGGTTATAGCCAGGTCCTATGCATTGAATCGCAAGGCAATCAGAAAAAATGCTGCATACCATCTTGAATCTACGGTCATTGATCAAGTATACGATGGTTGTTTGATTGAAGATAGCAGGGCTCATCGTGGTGTTTCTGAGACAGCGGGTGAGGTGTTGACCTTTAACGGCTCGATTATTCAAGCATTTTATTTTTCCGCCTGCGGCGGTAAAACCGAAGCATCCGAAAACGTATGGGGGGCAGCCCTGCCGTACCTGAAGGGTGTTGATTGCCAGTATTGCCTTACATCAACATCCAGTGTGTGGGAACAGACACTGGCACTCAAGGATATTGAAGATAGATTGAGGGGCGCTGGTTATAATGTCGTTGGCGTAACCGATATCAAGGCAGGAACGAGAAATCATCGAGGGCGACTCAAAAATGTACTGATTGTTTCGTCGCGAGGCGAGCTTTCCGTAACAGGCGAACAATTTCGCAGGGCAGTAGGGTACGGTGTTGTAAAAAGCACAAACTTTTCAGTCAAAGTGTCCCGCGGAGAGGCAAGCTTTTCTGGTTTGGGTAATGGGCACGGAGTTGGCTTGTGCCAGTGGGGATCCAAGCAGCGCGCCCAAGATGGCTTTAACTATGAAGAGATACTCTCCTACTATTACCCCGGCACTGTAATAAAACAGTTCTCTGAAATCCGTTGAACGGTGTTTTTATGTTTGTTAAGGATTTTGACTATCATCTTCCGCCGGATTTAATCGCCCGTTATCCTGCATCCGAGCGAGACGCTTCACGCTTGATGCTTCTGAATCGACAGTCCGGTTCAATTGGCGAAGATATTTTCAGGAATATTTCCGCACAGTTTGTGCCAGGCGATTTGCTGGTGATGAACGATACCCGAGTGATACCGGCTCGTCTGTTCGGCAAGAAGGAAACCGGCGGGAAGGTGGAAATTTTTCTCTTACGTCGCGAGGAGTGCTCTTCCGAACGCTGGTCATGTTTACTGCGGTCGTCTAAGGGGGTCCGCGAGGGCTCGGTCATACATCTTGCCGAAGGCGTGACCGCCAGGATAAATACTAAGTTGCTTTCTGGGTCGTGGCAGATAGAATTTGTCGGGGCGGATGACTTTAGCGCATGGCTTGAACGTGAAGGTCACATACCACTGCCTCCTTATCTGCAGCGTGATGATGAAGTGCAGGACCGGGAACGTTACCAAACAGTATTTGCCCAAACAGCTGGAGCCGTTGCGGCACCAACAGCCGGCTTGCACTTTACTCGGGGATTGCTGGCGGAGCTTGAAAGGATGGGGGTCCAAATCGCTCATCTGACCCTGCACACTGGTTTGGGCACCTTCCAACCAATCCGCGTGGAGCGAGTGGAAGACCATCTGATCCATACGGAGCATTACTCGATACCGGCCGTAACCGCAGATGTCATTCGATCCACGAAGACGCGGGGGGGGAGGGTAGTGGCAGTTGGGACAACCACAGCCCGGACGCTGGAACACGCCGCAATTGGCGATGGAAATGTCCGGGCAGGAGATGGTGAGGCCAACATTTTTATATATCCAGGCTATACTTTTAAAGTGGTGGATGCCTTGGTGACAAACTTCCATCTGCCAGAATCAACGTTGCTGATGCTGGTATCAGCCTTTGCCGGACGTGATCTTGTCATGGAATCATACCGCGAGGCTGTCAGTCGCGGTTTCAGGTTTTACAGCTATGGCGATGCCATGCTTATCCAGTGAACCGCCTGAATTAAATAAACAATTCAAAACATGTTATTGTAAGGTGCTTTTTGTCTAACACATTCAATGTATTGCATCAGGACGCATCATCCAGGGCGCGACTTGGCTCTTTGAAAACGGTCCATGGGGAAATAGAGACTCCCATCTTTATGCCGGTAGGCACCAATGCCACGGTCAAGGCCATGACCCCTGCAGACCTGATGGCGGTTAATGCCCAGATCATACTTGCCAATACCTACCACCT
>MHXL01000074.1:10557-11135 GCA_001824455.1 Desulfuromonadaceae bacterium GWB2_53_15 | reverse complement strand
TCAGGTGTTCAGCCTGGGTGAACTGCGAAAAATTGACGAAAATGGTGTTAAATTCCAGTCCCACCTGGACGGTTCTTACCATATCCTGACACCAGAGTTGGCGATACAGATTCAGGAAGCACTAGGGGCCGACATCATCATGTGTTTTGATGAGTGCCCCCCTGCTACGGCTGATTATGAGTATGTCAGAAGATCTCTGGAGCTGACTACGCGCTGGGCACGCCGCTGCAAAGACGCCCACAACCGGGAAGGGCAGCAGCTTTTTGGTATTATTCAGGGTGGCATGCATCACGATTTACGCGCCCGAAGCCTGAATGAAATCTGTTCCATAGGATTCGATGGCTATGCGCTTGGCGGTCTTTCGGTCGGCGAGGAGAAGGAGCAGATGTATGGGGTAATGGAGTGTTGTGCTCCGCTGATGCCGCAGGATGCCCCTCGCTACATTATGGGGATCGGCGCCCCTGAAGATTTGATTGAAGCGGTCTGGCATGGCTTTGACATGTTCGACTGCGTTATGCCGACCCGCAATGCCCGGAACGGCATGCTCTTTTCCAGCCAAGGCCGGATCAACATCAAGG
>MHXL01000074.1:4252-10362 GCA_001824455.1 Desulfuromonadaceae bacterium GWB2_53_15 | reverse complement strand
AACTGGTTAAAGGAGATTAGTTCTATGTTTGGATTAGCTTTTGCAATGTCGGGCCCCCCAGGTGGGGCAGCTGGACCAGCTGGGGGTATGGCGGCTTTTCAGCAGATCATCCCACTGGTATTCATGTTTGCCATCTTTTATTTCCTGCTGATTCGTCCGCAACAGAAAAAAGCCAAGGAACATAAAGCTCTCCTGGAGGCCATCAAGAAGGGCGATAACGTAATTACCGCCGGTGGTGTGCATGGCAAGATCAATTCCGTAGACGATGGTATTGTAAGTTTGGAGATCGCCACCGGTGTTATTATTAAAATCAGCAAGGCATATATCGCCAGCGTAAAAAAAGACTAGTTTGAATTAATCTAAGCCTGATAAAACAGGATCTAAGTGTTAATTTATAACTAACTAAAGGAGACCGAGTTCATGCCGAAAGGAACTGGCTGGCGCATAAGCCTTATATGCATCTTCGTTCTTCTGTCGTTTCTCTACCTGACACCCACGCTGGTGGCCAAGCTGCCATCGTGGTGGACCGGGCTGTTGCCTAAAGACAAGATCCATTTGGGACTTGACCTTCAGGGTGGCACGCATCTGGTGATGGAGGTAGATACCCAGAAGGCATTAGAAGGGTCGCTGGATATCGTGGCTACCGACCTTGAAGACACGCTGAACAGCAAGGGTCTTCACTTCAAGCGGATTACCCGCACAGGCTCGGACAAGGTAACAATCGCTCTCTATGAGAAGGGGACTGCCGATACTGTTCAGAAGTTGCTTAAAGACAAATATCCAAGCTACGAGCAGAGTCCGATCTATGATGAAGGCGGTTTTGTTGCCCTGAACCTTCGTATCAATGACAAGGAGGCCCAGGATCGCAAGGATAAAGCGGTTGCCCAGGCCTTGGAGACCATTCGCAACAGGATTGATCAATTTGGCGTTTCTGAACCGGTTATCCAGCGTGAAGGTATCAACCATATTGTCGTACAACTCCCAGGCATCAAGGACCCTCAGAGGGCTATCGAGCTGATAGGTAAAACAGCCCGCCTGGAGTTCAAGATGGTACGCGAGGATATTCCTCCGACCTCAGCCGTTATTCCTGAAGATGCAGAATTGCTTAAGGAAAAGACTGTTGACCCGACCACGGGCGCGGTTTCTGAGATACCTTTTGTATTGCAGAAAAAATCGCTTATTTCCGGCGATCTGTTAACCGATGCCCAGGTACGGATCGACTCCCAGTTCAACCAGCCTTATGTAGCCATCGAATTTAATTCGCTGGGCGCCAAGCTGTTTGACCAGGCAACAGCGGCAAATGTTGGCAAACGCTTCGCTATCGTATTGGATAACAACATCTACTCCGCTCCGGTTATTCGTGAACGCATATCCGGGGGTAGTGCTCAGATTTCCGGTAATTTCACTGAAAAAACAGCGGCAGATCTGGCCATCGTGTTGCGGGCAGGCGCCCTGCCTGCTCCGGTCAAGATTATTCAGAACGTAACCGTTGGCCCTTCCCTTGGGCAGGATTCGATCAACAAAGGTCTTTTTGCCGGATTGATCGGTGTGCTGCTGGTAGTTGTCTTCATGGCGATCTACTATAAACTGTCAGGGTTAATTGCCGACCTGGGTATGATTCTGAACATACTCTACCTGATGGGCGCCTTGGCTGCGCTGGGTGCAACCCTGACTCTGCCTGGCATTGCCGCCATCGTGCTGCTGGTTGGTATGTCGGTTGACTCCAATGTCATTATTTTTGAACGGATCCGTGAAGAGCTCAAATTGGGGAAAATGCCCAAGGCCGCCCTGGATGCCGGCTATGATAAAGCTTTTCTGACGATTATGGATTCCCACGTCACCACCTTGATCACCGCAGCGGTACTGTTCCAGTTTGGAACCGGTCCGGTCAAGGGATTTGCCGTATCCCTCAGCCTGGGTGTAATGATTAACCTGTTCACCTCACTGATCGGCACCAAGGTGATCTTTGACATTTTTCTGCATAAGGGAACAGCCAAAAAAATGAGCATATAGGGAGAGCACCGTCTATGGAAATTCTGGGTAAGACCAATATAGATTTTATCGGCAAGCGGAATATTTCGTTTGTCATTTCGTCGGTTATCGCAATTATCGGTATAATCGGCATCATCCAGATTGGTCGCGGCGCTGCCAACATGGGGATCGACTTTTCCGGCGGCACCGCCATGCAGCTTAAATTCAGCAAACCGTTCTCGATTGCCGATGCCAGAGCCGCTCTACACAAGCATGGCATTGCCAAGGCTGATCTGCAGGAAATCAAGGATGGTAACATGCTGTTGATCAAGATGGCCGGAGCTGCCGTCGGCAAGCCGTCCGAGATGGTTCAGGAGTCTTTCAGGAAAGAGTTTGCCGATAATTCCTTTTCGGTGGAAAGTTCCACTGAGATCGGCCCTTCAATCGGTGACAAGCTGCGCAAAGATACATTAATTGCGGTTGCTCTTTCGCTGCTGGGAATTATTCTGTATATTGCCTGGCGTTTTGATCTCAAGTTCGGCATCGGTGCCACAATTGCCACATTGCATGATGTTCTGGCCATGATTGCAGTTTTCTACCTGTTGAATAAAGAGATTAATCTACTTTTTATCACTGCTGTTCTAACAATTGCCGGTTATTCACTAACCGATACGGTGGTCATATTTGACCGTATCCGAGAGAATCTTCACAAAAACCTCAAGGGCGCCATGCACAACATCTTTAACAACAGTATCAACGAGGTTCTGTCTCGTACAATCATTACCTCCTTGACAACCTTTCTGGCTGCTCTGTCATTATTTATATTCGGCGGCGAAGTTATACACGATTTTTCACTGGCATTATTGATAGGAATCGGGGTTGCCACTTATTCATCGGTGTTTGTTGCCAGCCCGATCGTCGTATTGCTTGAAAACCGTGCCTTGTCTAAGCAGGCCGTAAAGTCCTGATTATTCATTGCATCATTAAGGAGAGTCACATTGAAAAATGAATCTATCTGGATTGCAGTAGTAGCGCTGATCGTCGGTTTTTTGGGTGGATACCTGATCGGCAGCATCAGTACTACCGGCAAGAGCCAACAGGAATCAGCTGGTATTCCTTCGGGAGCAGGTACTCCCACGGACTATACCCGTCGTATCATCGAAGCTGAAAAAATTGTTGCTCAGGATCCTAAAAACCTGAATGCCTGGATTTCGCTGGGAAACGACTACTTTGATACCGAACAGGCTCAAAAGGCAATCAACGCATACGGTAAAGCCTTGGAAATCGAGCCTAATAATCCTAATGTACTCACCGATCAAGGCGTTATGTACCGTAAAATGGGATGGTACGATAAGGCTCTCGCCAATTTTGAAAAAGCCCTGCAAATTGAACCCAAACATCTGCAGAGCATGTACAATATGGGTGTGGTCTATACTGTAGATTTGAAGCAGCCGGAGAAGGCAATCCCGATCTGGACCAGATACCTTAAAATTGACCCAAGCAGTGCCACCGCCTCTCAGATCAAAGGGATGCTGGAAAAGATGGGATCCGGAACTCAGCCAGTTGTAAAGTAACAATTACACTCCCCCGCTTGTCGGGGGTTTTTTTTGTCATAAGGTAGAAGTGACAGGAATGGATGGTATGCTGAAACAATGGGAGTTAAAGGAAATAGATTCTCAGGCGGTCGCTGCCCTGGCTCATGAGATCTCTGTGAATCCGCTGATAGCGCATATTCTTGTTGCCAGGGGGATAACCCATCCTGATGGGGCGCGGGCTTTCCTTGCTCCGTCCTTATCTACGATGTTCGATCCGTATCTCCTGCTGGGAATGGATTCGGCAGTTTCACGATTACTTGCGGCACGCCGTAATCATGAAATCATTTGTATCTATGGTGATTATGATGTGGATGGAATCACCGGCACCGCCCTGCTGGTCTCATTCTTGCGAACAGTCGGATTCACCTGCCAGTATTTCATTCCCAACCGTTTTGATGATGGTTATGGTCTCAACAACGACTCCCTTGAGCAGATCATCGCCATGGGCGCTACACTGATTGTATCAGTAGATTGCGGCATTACTGCGGTTGACGAGGCTCAGTTCTGCCGGCAACGGGGCGTAGACCTGATTATTGTGGATCACCATGTTCCTCGCGAGATAATCCCTGACGCTGTTGCTGTTATTAATCCATTGCAGCCTGGCTGCGAGTATCCTTTCAAATCCCTGGCCGGGGTAGGTGTGGCTTTCAATCTGCTGGTGGCCCTGAGGTCGGCGCTGCGTGCTGAGGGCGCCTTTACGAATGACGCCGAACCAGATCTGCGGGAATGGCTCGACTTGGTGGCACTTGGAACGATTGCCGACGTAATGCCCCTTACCGGTCAGAACCGTATCTACGCCTTTTTCGGACTGCGACAGCTCTCCGGTTCTTCCAAGCCTGGTATCCAGTCACTAAAACAGGCTGCGGGCGTTACGGGCGAGGTGAGCTGTGGACAGGTCGGCTTCAGGCTGGCACCACGCCTGAATGCCGCCGGTCGCATGGAAAGCGCCGTGCCAGGCGTTGATCTTTTATTAAGCATCAACCCCCAGGAGACACTTGGGATCGCTACCGATCTGGATGCCGCCAATGCAGAGCGCCAAGCCATTGAGCGGCGCATGGTAGGCGAAGCGATTGAGATGATCGAGGCTGCCGATGATTATCCCGGCAGGCGCAGCATTGTACTGGCATCTGAAAACTGGCATCAGGGCGTTGTCGGCATCGTTGCCTCACGCCTGGTTGAACGTTATTATCGACCTGCGATCCTGATCGCACTGGCTGAGGATGGCCTGGGCAAGGGGTCCGGTCGCAGTATTCCCGGATTTCACCTGCTGGATGCCCTTAGTCCCTGTGCACAGCATCTGGATCGGTTCGGCGGTCACCGTTACGCCGCCGGTGTTGGCCTGAAGGCTGACGTTGTTGCCGGTTTTGCCGCGGCCTTTGAGGCAGAGGCAGCGCGTATGCTGACAAACGATGACCTTGTTCCTAAATTGAATATTGACGCAGAGGTTCAGCCGGAGGAGATTACAACTGATTTAGCACAGGAACTGAAGCGACTGGAGCCATTTGGCGCCGGAAATCCTGAACCGGTTTTGCTGATGCGGAAAATGACAGTATCTGAGCGGCGGGTGGTGGGTGAAGGGCACCTGCGCTTGCGCCTGACCAGAGCGGGTCGCTCCTTTAACGCAATCGCCTTCCGCATGGCGGAGCGCGAGACAGTCGGGTTGCTGGATATCGCTTTTTTCCCGGAAATGAATGAATGGAACGGTAGTTCCTCCTTGCAGTTGCGGGTCAAGGATCTGCGGCCAGCGGAGTAAGCATGCAGCGAAGCGAACGATTTGACAGTGCTGACAGGATCATCAAGATTGGCTTCTGGGTCAATGCGGGTTTGATGATCTTCAAGCTGGCCGCCGGCTACTGGGGACACTCCGATGCCGTCTTTGCCGATGGTATCGAAAGCGCCTGCGATTTCGTGGCGATCTTCTCTACCATGGTGGCGCTCAAGCTGGGTCGTAAGCCTTTCGACGAAGAACATCCCTATGGACATGGCCGGGCGGAAAGCCTGGCAGCCTTATTGGTTTCGCTGGTGATCTTTGCAACCGGCGGTTGGATCCTGACCAATTCAATTCATGCCATTATCGACCACGAATTTCAGACACCCGGCTGGATCGCCGTACTCGCCGCATTTCTTACCATTATTGTCAAAGAATGGCTGTACCGCTTTACCAACAAGACCGGAAAACATCTGGCCAGCCCGGCGCTTTTGGCCATTGCCAAGGATCACCGCAAGGATGCGATCACTTCTGTCTCGACCCTGGTCGGCGTTGTGGGCGCCTTCTTCGGCATCGGTTTCATGGACCCGCTGGCAGCCGGCCTGACCTCGTTCTTTATTCTGCACATCGGTTATCAGACCTTTCGTGATTCCGCCCATGATCTGATGGACGGCAGTGTTCCGCCAGACTTTATCGCCGAGGTTACCCGCCTGGCCGAAAGTGTCGAGCATGTGGAACATGTCCATGACATCCGCGGGCGCCGGTCCGGTCAATACATGATTATCGATCTCAAACTGGATATGGACCCGTCCATGACGGTCAAGGAATCTCATGCC
>MHXL01000074.1:4179-4246 GCA_001824455.1 Desulfuromonadaceae bacterium GWB2_53_15 | reverse complement strand
ACTGCAGTGAAGAAGTTGATCTTCGCGGGTTTTCCAAACGTGGGGGACGTGATGATCCACATCAATC
>MHXL01000074.1:380-4140 GCA_001824455.1 Desulfuromonadaceae bacterium GWB2_53_15 | reverse complement strand
ACATGCTCATCGAGATGCATTGCCATACGGCCGAACATTCGGCCTGCAGTTCAGTACCTGCCGTTGAACTGTTACGGCGTGTGCTGGCCCGACGGATCGTCATTCGCACCATCACCAACATGAAAAAATGGAAGAGTGCCGAACGTGCCGAGACGATCATGGCCGCCGTTGCTGACCACCAGTTTAACGCCGGGCGCTTTCGCGTGCCGCTCCCCATCGGGATCGATGCCGAGCAGATGACCCTGATCGAACAGGGGGTGCGGGGAAAACCTGTGGCGTGTGTGGTGGAAGCAGAGCGGGCCTTGCTGCAGTATGAGCGCTGCCAATCATGAATCCTCTGCCGTATCTTTCTTTCTCAAGTTTTCAACCCTCCTGATTAGTCCAGAAATCCTTTAACCTAAAAAGCTTTTGAAACTCGGATAAATAGGATAAACACAGATAAATCAAATAATTAAAAGCAAAAGATTATAAACATAAAGGGTGAAGGTCTTTTTGTTCGAATTTTTAGGTTATATCCGTGTTCATCCTATGTATCTGTGGTTAACTGCCGTTAAAGGTTTAGATGCCATCGCTGTTGATTTGATGTGATCAGTTGACAGGAGTGTATCATCGGTATAGCGTTGGAGCATTCTTATGTTTCAGGGGTGATGATGGGGTGTGAGAGGGAATACGGAAATTGATAAGGCCGCTTTACCGGAATGTTGCCGGTGAAGCGGCCTTTTTGTGTACGATTGAGATAAGTCAGGTGGGCATATCCCGAATGATTTCGCCGTAGAGCCGCGAATTGAGTTTAAAAGAGGGGCTGAAAATGAATTGATGGAAAGAAGAGCTCCACGAAAATAAATTATTTAGTTGACCCATAAACACCAATTGGTATATTTATTATAGCACCAATTGGTGTTTGAATATTCATGGAGAATATATGACACCAATCGGAACTGATTTAGATGACCTGGTTTTGCGCACAATTCAGGAAGCATATTTTGCGGGCAAGGTGCGTAAGACCAGGGATTGCCTGGAGGACATGGATCGCGCCAAGCTCTACGAGGCCGATGTGGAGAAGGTTCTCATGGATGCCAACACCATTGAAAAGGTAATGTCTGCAACGAGTGTGAAGGCCAGCAATCCGTACAACACCCACTATGTGATACGGGGAACTAGCACCAAGGGAGTAGAGGTATACTGCAAGGTCTGCAGCAACTACCATCCGCGGACAAACGAGTTCATCGAATGGAAACTAACCTCTTTCGAAAACAAATAGAGGACTACGAAAATGATCTGCACAAACTGCTTTGAAGCCGAATACAAAACCGCCAAGACCGAATTAACGGTCACCGTCAATGGTGAGAGTCACGTTTTGCGCGACCTTGACTGTGAGACCTGTCCGGCCTGCGGCGAAATAACCTTTACCCATGCCCAGAGCCTGGAGATCGACAAGAAACGGATTGCGCTGGAGTTCGGGCTGAAACCGCTGCTTGCGCCCGATCAACTGAAAACCTTGCGGCGTGTCCTGGACATGAAGCTGGAAGATATCTGCGATCTGCTGCACATCGGACGAAATACGTATGGCCGGTGGGAGCGGGGAGAGGTGGAGATTACGCCGTCCATGAACCTGTTGGTGCATAATCTCATCGAAAAAGTGCCCTCCGCCAGTGTGAACCTCCTGGAGAACGAGCGGGTTGTTGCCATAAACAAAGCCAATGCTCCACTGTTGGGACAATATGTTTCCTTCGGTGAGTACATCCGGGAAGTGATCGCTGCCACCAAGCTTCTTCCGGATGTGGTCTGCAATTCGGTTGGGATAGAACTCGAGGAGCTTGTCAAAATAGAGAACAACGACGTGGCGCCTGAACAGATTCCGCCCGAGGTGACGGCCAGGATAGCTCGATTCTTCGAGCTCCCTTTTGATAATCTGAAAAGGATGCTGAATGAAGCGTTCTCCGTTTTTAAGATGAAAAATTCTGTTACGTCGGTCCATGCCCGTTCCACCAGTTACGACGCCAAGGGAGCTGCAGTGCAGACAAGCAGCATCAATAAGATTGTCGAAAAGCTGGCCCAGAAAAAGGCTGGCAGTCAGGAACAGGGGCAGGTTAGCGAGGAATATCTGGCGAAGGTGAAAGCTGTGCTGGAACAATTGAAAAAGCAAAATTGAAACTCGGATGAATCGGATAAACACGGATAACGGAAGAATCAATCAGGCTTTAGGTTTACATCTGTGTTTATCTGTGTTCATCCGTGGTTACATGGTTTTAAGACTTTGAAACTCGGATGAATCGGATGCACGCAGATAAGGTCTAAATCAAAAGCAAGCTTTGGGTTTACGTCCGCTGTCACAGGATTGGAGCTGATTACGAATGAACTGGTTACCGAAAAGATCATCGGCTGTGCCTATACTGTGGCCAATACCCTCGGCAGTGGCTTTTTGGAAAAGGTTTATGAAAACGCCATGGCGCACGAGTTGCGTAAAGCTGGCTTGGTTGTGCAGCAACAGGCAGGTATCGCAGTAAACTACGATGGCGTCATTGTGGGCGATTATGTAGCCGATCTCTTGGTGGGAAATGAAGTGCTTGTGGAGTTAAAGGCGGTCAAGGGCATTGATAATGTTCATTTTGCTCAATGTATGAACTATCTGAAAGCAACAGGATTGCAAGTTTGTCTGCTGATCAATTTCGGTACGCCGCGAATCGAGATCAAACGGGTATTGAACGGTTACAGCACAACTGCCGGGAACTCGGATGAATAAGATGCATACGGATAAGGTCAGAATCAAAAAATGGGCTTTTAGTTTTCATCCGTGTCCATCTGTGTTCATCCGTGGTTACAAGGTTTTTAAGGCTTTGAAACTCGGATGGATCGGATGCATACGGATAAGGTCAGAATCAAAAATGGGCTTTTAGTTTTCATCTGTGTTCATCCGTGTTCATCCGTGGTTACAAGGATTTTAAGGCTTTGAAACTCGGATGGATCGGATACACACGGATAAGGTCAGAATCAAAAATGGGCTTTTAGTTTTCATCCGTGTTTATCTGTGTTCATCCGTGGTTACAAGGATTTTAAGGCATTGAAACTCGGATGAATCGGATATGGTGGTGTATGGGGCGTGACAGGCAAGCAATTTACATGTGTTGTTTACGCTGAAGATCTGACAATTGTATGTTATTGTCTGCATCAGACAGAATAGGAAATCACTACCGAGAACATCCGCATTCTTCATGCCGCATGATGGGAATAACTTTCAAGTGCAACCACTCCCAATAGAACATATTCTGCCCGAACTCCTCCGGACCATCCGTACCAATCCCAACATTATCCTCCATGCCCCGCCCGGCGCCGGCAAGACCACCCGTGTGCCACTGGCGCTGCTGGAAATTATTCCTCCCGAGGCCGGCCGCATCATCATGCTGGAACCGCGCCGCCTGGCTGCCGTGTCCGCTGCCCGCTGGATGGCCCGCAGCCTGGGTGCAGATGTCGGTCAGACAGTCGGCTACTCGATCCGCTTTGACAGCCGGGTGTCCGCGGCCACCCGTATCGAGGTCGTTACCGAAGGGATCCTGACCCGCCGCATCCAGAACGATCCGCTGCTGGAAGGTGTGGCGCTGGTGATCTTCGACGAATTCCACGAGCGCAGCCTTCATGCCGACCTGGGGCTGGCGCTCTGCCTGGATGTGCAACAGCAGGTGCGTCCCGACTTGAAGCTGCTGGTCATGTCGGCCACCCTGGAGTGCGAACCGCTGTCACGGCTGTTGGGGGCTGCCCCGGT
>MHXL01000074.1:0-196 GCA_001824455.1 Desulfuromonadaceae bacterium GWB2_53_15 | reverse complement strand
AGCAACAGGCCGCCATCCTGCCGGGCAGACAGCGCAAGGTGGTGCTGGCCACCAGTATTGCCGAGACCAGTCTGACCATTGAGGGCGTCCGGACCGTCATCGACAGTGGACTGTCGCGTCGGGTGCAGCATGACCAGCCCAGTGGCATGAATCGTTTGGTGACGGTGCGCGAATCACAGGCATCTGCAGAACAGCG
>MHXL01000073.1 GCA_001824455.1 Desulfuromonadaceae bacterium GWB2_53_15 | reverse complement strand
CCAGGCAAACTACTGCGCCAGCAAGGCAGGTCTGATCGGCCTGACCAAGTCAGTTGCTCGTGAGCTGGCACGCCGCAATGTAACTGCCAATGCAGTTGCCCCCGGTTTTATTGCCACCGACATGACCGAGGCGCTGCCAGAAAAAGCTCGTCAGGAATTAGCCGCCCAGATTCCAATGGAGCGGCTGGGAAGTGCCGATGATATCGCCAATGCCGTGCTATTTCTCGCTTCTGACGATTCCGCTTATATTACCGGGCAGGTGCTGGCCGTCAATGGCGGCATGTATATGTAAGCTGAAATTATGTTTTGACTTTTAACAAATTCATTGTTAAGTAATCTGTGCCCAAAAACTAGAAATCAAAACCTGAAACAGGTTTACAACACACGGAGGTGAAAGATGTCTGATATTGCAAAACGCGTTAAAGAAATCGTTGCTGAACAGTTGGGTGTGGAAGAGGCACTGGTAGTGCCCGAAGCTTCCTTCATGGATGACCTTGGTGCAGACTCTCTGGATACAGTTGAGCTGGTTATGGCTCTCGAAGAGGAATTTGATATCGAAATCCCCGACGAAGATGCTGAAAAAATCCAGTCGGTGAATGATGCTATCGAGTACATCACTGAGCACAGCTAAGAAAATTGATTCATTGAATGAAAGAGGGGAATTACTCCCCTCTTTCATTTTCTACTTTCTGCCTAAATTTTACTAAAAGTTATATAAACCCTTGGAGTCACATATCATGAGAAGAGTTGTAGTTACGGGAGTGGGCGCAGTATCTCCCCTCGGTACCGGCAACGCCACCAACTGGGACGCGCTTATTAATGGAAAATCAGGCATTGGCCTGATCACACGTTTTGATGCATCTGATATGCCTGTCAAGATTGCTGGTGAGGTCGCGGGATTTAATCCGGAAGATTTTATCGACAAAAAAGAGATCAAGAAGATGGATCTCTTTATCCAGTACGCCATGGGTGCCGCACATTTTGCCATGGAAGACTCGGGACTGGTCATTACCGAAGAAAACGCCGAGCGGGTAGGGGTACTAGTTGGTGCCGGTCTTGGCGGTCTGCCGGCCATTGAAAAATACCATGTGGCGTTGCAGGAAGGCGGCTACAAAAAGATTTCACCCTTCTTTATCCCCATGTTGATTATCAACCTCGCCCCTGGCCACATCTCGATCAAATATGGCGCCAAGGGCCCCAATATTTCCTCTGTTTCAGCCTGTGCCACGGCGACTCATTCCATCGGTGACGCCTACCACATTATCAAGCGTGGCGATGCTGATGCCATGATTGCCGGCGGAACTGAATCCACCGTAACTCCGCTTGGAATTGGT
Organism: Desulfuromonadaceae bacterium GWB2_53_15; assembly: GCA_001824455.1. GTDB lineage: Bacteria > Desulfobacterota > Desulfuromonadia > Geobacterales > Pseudopelobacteraceae > JACPFJ01. The sequence goes on along the minus strand of MHXL01000073.1, from coordinate 5,074 downwards.
GGTTTTTCGGTGATGAAGGCGCTATCAAGCCGCAATGACAGCCCGGAAACTGCTTCTCGACCATTTGAGAAGAACCGGGATGGATTCGTTCTGGGCGAGGGGGCGGGTATAGTGGTGCTCGAAGAATATGAGGCCGCCAAAAAACGCGGCGCCAAGATTTATGCCGAGGTTGTCGGTTATGGTATGACCGGAGACGCCTACCATCTGACCATGCCGGCTCCAGGTGGGGAGGGTGCGGCCCGCTGCATGAAGATGGCTCTCAGGGGTGGCGGGGTCAATCCTGATCAGATTACCTATATCAATGCTCATGGCACTTCAACACCATTCAACGATCTGTATGAAACCATGGCCATTAAATCAGTTTTTGGTGATCACGCCAAGAAACTGATGGTTTCATCCACCAAATCCATGACAGGCCATCTGTTGGGAGCCGCCGGTGGGGTGGAAGCAGTCTTCTGCTGTCTGGCAATGGAAAAAGGTGTTGTACCGCCGACGATCAACTACGTTGAGCCAGACCCGGAATGCGATTTGGATTATGTTCCCAACACGGCTCGTGATGCAAAGGTAGAGTATGCCATGAGCAACTCTTTCGGTTTTGGCGGCACCAACGCTACCTTATTGTTCAAAAAGATATAGTCTGGAGATTGTTATGATTGTCATCGGAAGTGATCATGGCGGACTTAACCTTAAGACGGCTCTCAAAAGCTATCTCGCGCGCCGTGAAATCCAGGTTACGGATGCTGGTACTGACAATGATATTTCAGTAGATTACCCGGCGTTTGGTTTAAAGGTTGCCGAAATGGTAGCCAGCGGATCAATTGAGAGAGGCATTCTCATCTGCGGCACCGGCATCGGCATGTCCATTGCTGCAAACAAGATACCGGGTATTCGTGCTGCTCTGGTGACAGATGTCTTTATGGCCCGCATGGCAAAAGAACATAACAACGCCAACATTCTTGTTCTCGGCGGGCGTGTACTGGACGAACAGAAGGCCTGTGATCTGGTCGGTGCTTGGCTGGATGCCTCCTTTGAGGGGGGGCGGCACCAGGGTCGGCTGGATATGGTCTCTGAAATCGAGAAAAAGTATTGTAAATAAGTATCTTGCAGAATAAAACATCGAGCGGGACTTGAACAAAGTCCCGTTTCGTTTTTGTGCAACCAGTATACAGAACTTCTATATTTTCAAGGAGATACCATGTCCTTCCTTTCCCAGTTTGACCCTGAAATAGCCGCATCCATCCGTCTCGAGACAGAGCGACAGGAATATAACCTGGAGTTGATTGCCTCAGAAAACTTCGTTTCCGAGGCAGTTATGGAGGCGCAGGGATCGGTTCTTACCAACAAGTATGCCGAGGGATATCCAGGCAAGCGTTACTATGGCGGTTGCCACCATGTGGATGTTGTCGAGCAGTTGGCTATCGACCGTGCCAAGCAACTGTTCGGCGCCGATCACGCCAATGTACAGCCACATTCCGGTTCGCAGGCCAATATGGCGGTCTATTTTGCTGCCTGCAAACCGGGTGATACCATCCTTGGGATGAATCTGTCCCATGGCGGTCATCTCACTCACGGTAGCCCGGTCAATTTCTCTGGACGCTTCTTTAACATCGTACCCTACGGAGTTTCCACTGATACCGAGACCATTGATTATGTCGAGGTGGAGCGCCTGGCAGTTGAGCATAAGCCCAAGATGATTGTGGTTGGTGCCAGCGCTTATCCGCGTATAATTGATTTTGCTGCCTTTCGCTCCATTGCTGACAAGGTCGGTGCGGTCGTCATGGTCGATATGGCCCACATTGCCGGCCTGGTTGCCGCCGGCCTGCATCCCAGCCCAGTCCCCTACGCCGAATTCGTTACCACTACCACCCACAAGACCTTACGTGGACCAAGGGGCGGCATGATCTTGTGCCGCGAAGAGTTTGCCAAAGCCATCAATTCCCAGATATTCCCCGGCATCCAGGGCGGCCCGTTGATGCACGTCATCGCCGCCAAGGCAGTTGCCTTCAAAGAGGCGCTGCAGCCTGAATTCAAAGCTTACCAGCAGCAGATCATCAATAATGCCAAAGCGCTGTCCGAGTCCCTTATGAAACGCGGATTTAAATTGACCAGTGGTGGCACCGATAACCATCTGATGCTGATCAACTTCTCAGGCACCGAGATCACCGGTAAGGCCGCTGAAGAGGCGCTGGACAAGGCCGGCATCACCGTTAACAAGAACACGGTGCCTTTCGAGACGCGCTCACCTTTCGTGACCTCCGGTATCCGTGTCGGCACCCCGGCCTGCACCTCCCATGGCCTCAAGGAACCTGAGATGGAGTTGGTGGCAGGCTTTATCGCCGATGCCATTGCCAATATCGGCAATGACGAGAAACTGGAAGCCATCAAGGGCCAGGTCAATCAGATGATGATGAAGTTTCCTCTCTATGCCAACAGGCTTGCCTAATCACTGACTTTCTGGTAGTTACGAAACCCGCTGGTAACGTTCCAGCGGGTTTTTTTATTGTTTTGAGGTGAGGAGAGCTATGAGCGAAAAACGTTTTCTTACACCAGCAGAGACTGCCCTGACCATCATCCAAAGCGGTCGCCGCGTGTTGCATCAGGGTTTCGGTCGTACCTTTGTCCTGAGTCTCCTAGCAGGCTTTTACATCGCATTCGGGGCGCAGCTCTCAACGGTTGTCACCCAGGATGCCGCCCAGTTCACCGGCCTGGGCATCGCCCGTCTGCTGGGCGGCAGCGTATTCTCCATCGGTCTGATGCTGGTAGTGATCTGTGGTGCGGAGCTGTTTACCGGCAACAGCCTGCTGGCGGGTGCTGCCTTGCATGGCGAGATTTCCTGGCTAAAACTTGCAGAAAACTGGGGTGTGGTATTGGCCGGCAATTTCATCGGATCATTGTTCTTTGCCTGGCTGATGTTTGAATCGCATCTGTGGGAGCAGGGGACTGTGGCCGAGCAGGCGCTCAAGATTGCAACGGCCAAATGCCAGCTTTCATTTTCTGCCGCTTTTGTGCGTGGTGTGCTTTGCAACTGGCTGGTATGCCTGGCGGTCTTCATGGCTACTGCCGCCCGGGATGTAACCGGTAAGCTGCTTGCCTGCTACATCCCGATCATGACCTTTGTGGCCAGCGGCTTCGAGCATTCCATTGCCAACATGTATTTCATCCCCGCCGGTCTTTTTCTTTCCAGCGAGCTTGTTCGGCCTGATCCGGCGCTGAACTGGCACGGTTTTCTGGTGGCTAACCTGATACCGGTCACCGCAGGCAATATCGCAGGAGGTGTCATCTTTGTGGCCTGTGCTTACTGGTATGCGCATGTGGGTTCACTAAAACCAGAAACATCATGACACTTTGATAGAGGATACAGCTCTGAAACTGCTTGTCGTTCTTGACTTTCCCGCCTCTCTTTGGCACTATGCCGCCTTATGAAAAAGCTAACCAGACAGATACATATCGGTTCTATTGCCATTGGTGGTGATGCGCCCTGCTCGGTACAGTCGATGTGCTCTACCGACACGCGGGATGTTGCCGCCACGCTAGATCAGATAAAGGGACTGGCCGAAGTCGGCTGCGAGATTATTCGTTGTGCCGTGCCGGATATGGATGCCGCAGTTGCCCTTGGTCAGATCAAACACAAAAGCCCAATTCCGGTCATCGCCGACATTCATTTCGATTACAAACTGGCCTTGCAGGTGCTTGAGGAGGGCATTGACGGACTTCGCCTCAACCCTGGCAACATCGGCGAGAAGTGGAAGGTGGCTGAGGTGGTAAAGGTTGCTGCCGAGCGCAGGGTACCGATCAGGATCGGCGTCAATGCCGGATCACTTGAGAAAGAGCTGTTGGAAAGGTACGGCCATCCGACTGCCGAGGCCATGGCAGAATCGGCTCTGGGCCATATCCGTATCCTTGAGGAACTGAACTATCAGGAGATCAAGGTATCGCTCAAGGCATCCGATGTGATGAAAACGGTGGCCGCCTATCGTTTGCTTTCGGAAAAGGTTGATTATCCGCTTCATATCGGCATCACCGAGGCAGGCACCATCTTTTCCGGTACGATCAAGTCATCGGTTGGTCTTGGTATCCTGCTCGCTGATGGTATCGGCGATACCATGCGTGTCTCACTGACCGGTGACGTGCTGGATGAGGTGAGGGTAGGGTACGAGATCCTCAAGAGCCTTGGGCTGCGCCAGCGAGGTGTCAACTTCGTGTCGTGTCCCACCTGCGGCCGCTGCCAGATTAACCTGGTCAAGGTGGCCGAGGAGGTCGAACTCCGGCTGCGGGGCGTGGAGAAGCAGATTACCGTGGCGGTGATGGGGTGTGCCGTCAACGGCCCTGGTGAAGCTCGTGAAGCTGATGTCGGAATTGCCGGCGGAAAAGGGGAGGGGCTTCTGTTTCGTCATGGTGAGATTATCCGCAAGGTACCGGAAGACCAGCTGGCTGACGCACTTCTTGAAGAAATCGGCAAACTCTGAAACAGTTGCCAGTTGCCTGTACTGTGTATTTACGGCAGTTGAACCACAGAGCCACGGAGACACAGAGTAACTCACTGAGTTTATTTAACAACACAACCTTGAAGAGAACAGTTTTGTTTTTTTTTGTTTTCCTATCTATTTTGTACTTGATTGTCTCTGTGTCTCTGTGTCTCTGTGGTAAACGCTTTTCTTGGATAAATAGCTTATTCTTGTAACGTCATATCAACATCCTCTGAGGTGATAATGCTCTATTCCCGATATTTCATACCTACCGTCAAGGAAACGCCTTCTGACGCCGAGGTTATTTCCCATCAACTTATGCTTCGCGCCGGTATGATCCGCAAGCTGGCTGCAGGTATCTACAACTATCTGCCAATGGGACTGCGCTCCATCCGTAAATTCGAGAACATTGTCCGAGAAGAGATGAACAAGGCAGATGCCATCGAGATGCTCATGCCGAGTGTTCAACCGGCCGAATTGTGGCAGGAGTCTGGCCGCTGGGCGTTCTACGGCAAGGAACTGTTGCGCTTCAAAGACCGCAAAGACAATGAATTCTGCATGGGGCCAACCCATGAAGAGGTCATCACAGATATGGTTCGCCGTGAGAT
>MHXL01000072.1:7512-10828 GCA_001824455.1 Desulfuromonadaceae bacterium GWB2_53_15 | reverse complement strand
ACCGGCCAGAGGGAAATCACCAGCCTCTTCATAGTGTCGCTGCAGGATCGGGGCTGCATCGCTGCACGCCTTTTTCAACAGATCCGCGTTAAGCAGGATCAATGCGTTCGGGTTGTTGATCTCATGGGCCACCCCGGCTGCAAGTTCACCCAGTGCAACCAGCCGCCGGGTGCGGGTCGCTTCGTCGCGCAACCGGTTCTTTTCGGTAATATCAGTGGCCAGCATGATTACGTAGGAAATATCATCAGCACCATCCTTGACCGGGAAGGCCTTCACCTCCAGCATTCTGTCATCAGGCGTGGTAATGATCGATTCTTCGGTTGCGCCTGTTTGAAAGGCTTTGATAGCCGGGCAGTTGTCGCAGATAGATGCCCGGTTGTAGAGCACATTGCAGCAGTATTCCTCAGGGATGGTTCCTAAACTTTTGGTGTAGTAATTATCCTTGCCCTTGTTTGACCAGATGACCTTCATCTCTTTCGAAACCAGGGTCAGGCAGTCGGGGATACCATCGAGCACTATCTGAAAGTGCTGCGAAAGCTCCCTGATTTTCTGTTCGCTACCCCGTAGTTCTTTTTCCATCCGGCGGCGTTGCACGATATTCCATGTCAACAGGAAGGTGATGCCCAACAGGCCGAGCAGCGTAGCGACCGATATCCAGAAGTAGGATTTGGCAATCTGGTACGATGATGGCGGTTCATTAATCAAAAGATGGTCCCCTGGCAAGCGATGCAAAGGAATTTCCAAGTGTTTCAGTTCATGGTAGTCGAAAACAGGAGAGTTCTTTACCGGTTGCACTATTGGAATTGAGCCAGCCGGCTCGCCCTGTAATACTCGCCAAGCTATTTCTGCAGCGGTAACCCCCTGATTCCAAGCGCTGACAAGCGGGCCGCCAACTATACCCTGTCCGAGATAAACATCCCAGAAGCTGTAAATCGGTGCAACGGTGGCTTGTTTTATCAGGCGAATCTGTTCTGTAAGTGATAGAAGGTTGCCGGCGCGATCGCGGATTGATCCATTGATGACGACAATTGTCCCACTGCCAAGAGTTGCAAGACGCGAACTGAGGATATCGGAACCTAGATCGTTCCAAAAATCAAAGGCAGTCCCAGGTGCAATCGTCTCCGACAACGATTGCAAGCGGTTCATGTTGATGCGATCAGTCAGTTCGCTGGTACTGCCAATGACCACGATGCTCTTTGTGCCGGGGTGCATAGTTAGAGCCTGACGGATAACGCCTGCAAAATCGGGGTTTCCACATACCCCTGTGACCTCATCACCCTTCCGCAACTTGGCGGGCGCTGAATTATTGACTCCACAGAACACGATCGGGGTAAGAAGGAACAGGTCATCGCGATGCCCAAGGGCAAAGTTTAGCGCCTCGTTATCCGAGACCAGTACCAGATCGTAAGTACTGTCTTTAAATTTGTAGTGGAGAATGGCGTCGAGAATATGGGAGAAGTAGGCCGAGTCCCGGTGGCGCTTCGTATCCAGATATTCCACATCGACTTTGATCTGCCGGCTGGGCTGGCCCAGTACCGACTGCATCCCTTCCATGACCCTGTCGGTCCACGGCAGACCCGGATGATACGAGTGGAGAATGAGAACATGTTGCGATGTTCCTGCCTCCGTCTTAGCTGCAGTTGCGAAGTAAGGATTCAAGAACGAGAAAAAACAAATCCCGATGATAAAAATGAGAACCTTGGTGAATAAAACTGTTCGGTCGATTGTTTTCATCATTCTTTGGCCTGTCTATACTGAACTGCTTTTAAATGTGATTCGGCCAAATCCCAGAGTGCCCGGCTTTTGGCGGAGTTGATTCAATAATTAATACTTTAAATAAATAGTGCGCAGCTGCTGAGTTCTTTCTCAAAGCAGGCGCAACGCCTCTGCGCAGTTTACGCAAAGGGCGCACCTATGCTAATAAGCATATTTTAATATGTATCTTATTATATTATGCACATTTTACGCCAATTGCCGTTTTTTAATAAACAGAATTATAGAGATGTATCAGGTATGCTTAGAAAAAGTTTGATGGCTAACTTCCCGCTGGCAGTGTCCTGAACCAGATCTAAAAGAGATTGTCTTTTTGGGCGGGACATTGTACATCTCTGGTGGCGGGTCTGAACCCGATTCTACGGAGTATTACATGCTGACTGTTGTCATGATAGCCATTTTCGGCGCACTGGGGTGTGTTTCCCGCTACTACCTGTCCGGTTGGACCTACGAAAAACTGGGGTGGGGATTTCCCTGGGGGACACTCTCGGTCAACGTGGCAGGCGCCTTCGTCATCGGTCTGATCATGGAACTGGGGCTGCGCGGGGCACTGATTCCAGCCAGCCTGCGCATCGGCCTGGTGACCGGATTCCTGGGCGGCCTGACCACCTTCTCAACCTTCAGCTACGAAACCTTCAAACTTCTCGAAACCGGTCGCTTTCTGGTCGCCTTCAGCAATGTCATTATCAGCGTCAGCGTCTGCCTGCTCTTTACCTGGCTGGGAATTGTTGTAGCGAAAATCCTGTAACATTCAACGACGAAACCGTTATCCCTCACTCTGCGCCTTCAAGGCCTCCATCTGGTAATGCGCCCGCAGTGCATCCGCAATCTCGGCAATATCCCCGGTCATGATCGAATCCAGTCGATAAAGCGTAAGCCCAATACGGTGATCGGTCATTCGTCCTTGTGGGAAGTTGTAGGTACGGATGCGCTCGCTGCGATCGCCGGAGCCGACCTGCTGTTTGCGATCTGCGGCCAGCTTGGAATCCTGGGCCTGCTGGATGGTGTCGAGGATGCGGGTTTTGAGGACCTTCATGGCCTTGGCGCGGTTCTTGATCTGGCTGCGCTCCTCCTGACAGGCCACGACCGTACCGGTAGGCAGGTGGGTGATGCGCACGGCCGAGTCGGTTGTGTTGACGTGCTGCCCGCCAGCGCCGGATGAACGGTACACATCGATCTTCAGGTCATCCGGTCGGATGTCGATATCCACATCCTCTGCCTCGGGCATGATCGCCACGGTGCAGGCGCTGGTGTGGATGCGCCCCTGGGCCTCGGTCTCCGGCACGCGCTGCACGCGGTGGGTGCCGGATTCGTATTTGAGCTTGGCAAAGACCCCCTCCCCTTCGACCGAGGCGATGACCTCTTTGAAGCCGCCCCGCTCCGACTCGGAAGCCGAGATCATCTCAACCTTCCAGCGATTGGTATCGGCAAAGCGCGAGTACATGCGGAACAGGTCGCCTGCAAACAGGGCCGATTCGTCCCCTCCGGTGCCGGCGCGGATCTCCAGGATGACGCTTTTGTTGTCGTTGGGATCTTTGGGCAG
>MHXL01000072.1:255-7331 GCA_001824455.1 Desulfuromonadaceae bacterium GWB2_53_15 | reverse complement strand
CGGGAAAACTTGCGGAATTCCGGTTGATTGGAAATAACGGTCGGGTCGGACAGCAGCGCTTCCAGTTCCTGGTAACGCCGTTCCAGCTCTTCTATCTTGTCGAACATTTATAAACCTCTTGAACACCCACCACGGAGGCACGGAGACACAGAGAAAATCTGAAGACCAAATCAAAAAAACAAAAAATTATTTTAAGTTTTTTCTGGTTGTTCTCAGTGCCTCTGTGTCTCTGTGGTGGATGTGGATTTTGATTTTTCTTATACGACCAACCGGTCATCCGCATAGCCCGCATTCATCTCCAGCGCCTCATCCAGTGAACGGATGGCAACCTCCAACTGTTCGTCGTCCGGCTCGCGGGTTGTCAAGCGCTGCAAAGCCAGTCCGGGTGTGATAATCATCTTCACCAGCGGGTGGCTGTCGTTCTTGGCACTCCACCTGAGGAACTCGTAGGAGATGCCGGCAATCAGCGGCAGCAGCACGATGCGCGAACCTGCCTTGAGATAAAAGGGCCACAATTTGGGAATTACCGAGAAAACCGCAATACTGACCAGCATGACGATCAGCAGGAAGCTGGTGCCGCAGCGAGGATGGAGGCGGCTATACTTTTTGACGTTCTCGATGGTCAATTCCTCCAGCGCCTCGTAGGCAAATATGCATTTATGCTCGGCACCGTGGTACTGGAAGACGCGCTGGATATCTTTCATACGGGAGATGCCCCAGATATAGATCAAAAAAATGATTACCCGAATGACACCGTCCACCAGATTGAAGACAATGTTGTTGTCACCTATAACCGGCGTCATCAGCTTGGTCAGATAGAGGGGAAACAGGAAGAACAGACAGATGCCAAAGCCGAAGGCAACCGCCATGGTGCCGGCCATGGCCCAGGATGAAAGCTCACCCCCCTTGTCCACTTCCCCTTCCTTTTCCTCCTCGGTAACGGCCTCGTTGGCCGAGAAATTGAGTGCCTTGATGCCGATGACCAGCGAAGTGAACAACGCCACCGCACCGCGCACGATCGGAAGCTTGACCACCGGGTAACGTTCGGACAACGGCACGACCATTTCCTTCCGGACCACGATCTCGCCGTTGGGGCGGCGCACGGCAATGGCCATGGAGCGTGGAGCACGCATCATGACCCCTTCGATTACTGCCTGGCCACCTACATTGATTTTTTCCATTATTTCCTCAGTGTTTAATCCAGCTTTTTGAAAAATTCCCGCACCTCGGCCGTTTGCCCGCAGCAGAACACACCCTCCGGACAGGGACCGCTCGCACAGCCCGGCCCAGCATCCCGAAAAATGACCGGGGCGATCTTTTTCACCTGCCGCAGCATCTCCACACTCATCTCGCGGATTTCCCACTGGGCCCGCTGGCAGCAGCGCAGGGCAAAGAAATGCCTCAGTTCACGGGCATTCATGGTCATGATGATCTTGGTCTCGGTGGCATTGGGCAGGATGTAACGTGCATCCTCGGCCGGAATCCCCAACTCAACCAACTGGGCATAGGCCTTGTGGACCGTTTCGGACATAAAGGCAAAGATCTCGCGCGCATCCGGATCCATCGCAATGCTGTTGGGCATGATCGAGGTAAAATGTTCCTTGTGCGACACATAGCGCTGCGACTGCTGGGAAAACGAGGCAATCCGGTGGCGAACCAATTGGTGGGTGGTCACCCGTGAAATGCCCTCGATACCGAAGGTGAATGACGCATGCTCCAGCACCGAGTGATGCCCCAGCGACATGATCTTATCCAGAAACTGCTCGATATCCGTTGATTCAAGTTTTTCACGCAGATCATCAATGGAAATCGGTGAATAGCAAAGCCGGGCAGCCAGTGCCACGGTCTGTTCGGGATTAGGGGTATGTTCAATAATGGTAACGTTCATGGTGTCCTGACGCGAGCTGTATTCAATTGAATATAAGATGCAAAAAGGGGGATTTGCCTGATGACAAAACCCCCTTTGCACGTCAAACCGATGGTAAGCTACACTTGACCGTAACGCCTCTTGAAGCGCTCCACGCGACCTGCGGTATCAATGAGCTTCTGCTTGCCGGTGAAAAATGGATGGCAGGCGGAGCAAATCTCCGTGTTGATTTCCGGGATGGTGGACCGGGTCTGGAACGTGTTGCCACAAATACACTTCACAGTGGCATCAGAATACATGGGGTGAATACCTTCTTTCATCTCTTCCTCCTAAATATCGTCGCAGCAAAAAGTTAAGCACGTGCTTCCAGTAAAGTTTGATGTTAGCGGTTCATTTTGATTTTTGCAACCATTTTTTCCATCACTTACTCATGGAGTCCAGGAAATTCTGATTTGTCTTGGCTTCGGAAAGCTTGTCCAGCAGGAACTCCATGCTGTCAACCACATTCATGGGGTGAATCACCTTGCGCAGGATCCAGATGCGATTGAGAGAGCTCTTCTCGATCAGCAATTCCTCCTTGCGGGTGCCGGACTTGTTGATGTCGATGGCCGGGAAGGTGCGCTTCTCCACCAGCTTGCGGTCGAGGTGCAGCTCCATGTTACCGGTCCCCTTGAATTCTTCAAAGATGACCTCGTCCATCTTGCTGCCTGTATCCACCAGAGCCGTGGCAATGATGGTCAGCGAGCCGCCCTCTTCGATGTTTCGGGCCGCTCCGAAGAAACGCTTGGGCTTATGCAGGGCATTGGAGTCCACACCACCGGAAAGGATCTTGCCGGAAGGGGGGATAACCGTGTTATAGGCACGGGCCAGGCGGGTGATGGAGTCCAGCAGAATCACCACGTCGCGCTTATGTTCCACCAGGCGCTTGGCCTTTTCGATGACCATCTCGGCTACCTGGACGTGACGAGTGGCTGGTTCGTCAAAGGTGGAAGAGATAACTTCGCCGTTGACGGAACGCTGCATATCAGTAACTTCCTCGGGACGCTCATCGATCAAGAGTACGATCAGATAAACCTCGGGGTGGTTGGCAGCAATCGAGTTGGCGATATTCTGGATCAGCATGGTCTTGCCGGTGCGGGGCGGAGCCACGATCAGGCCGCGCTGTCCCTTTCCGATGGGTGCGACCAACTCGATCACCCGCATGGGCATATTGTCGGGAACCGTCTCCAGTTTTAGCTTTTCATCTGGATATAGTGGAGTCAGGTTGTCGAAAAGGATCTTGTCACGGGCCACCTCGGGTGGTTCGTGATTGACCTCCTCCACCTTGAGCAGCGCAAAGTAGCGCTCTCCTTCTTTGGGCGGGCGGATCTGGCCTGAAACCGTATCACCGGTACGCAGATTGAAGCGACGGATCTGACTGGGGGAGACGTAGATATCATCCGGACCTGGTAAATAATTATAATCAGTGGCACGCAGAAAACCGAAACCGTCCTGCAGGGTCTCCAGCACCCCCTCGCCGTAAATCGAGCCATTCTGTTCGGTCTGGGCATTGAGAATGGCAAAAATCAGATCCTGCTTACGCAGGCTGGACGCCCCCTCAATGTTGAGCTCACGGGCAACAGCGTTAAGCTCGTTGATCTTCTTGCCTTTCAGTTCCTGTAGGTTCATCGGTTCTCCGGCATGTCATGCGACATGCACAATGCGGCTGCAAAAATGGGTGTTGTGCGGGATAGGATAAATAAAGAGTATGTGGCTAGTGTGACCTCAAAAGCGGTATTGGAGAGAATATGTTATGACAGGAAATTTCCTGAATGAACAAATTATTGGCATGTCAAGGATTCTAAGTATATATTATGAAGGATTTGTGAGGTCGTAAACTGTTAGTCGGAAATATATCAATTGGGGCTTTGAAAACGTTACCTCCATTGACTTGGACTTGTCAACAAAAAATATTCCTTATTCCACCGGTTTCACCTTATTTGTCTTGACCAGCCTGTCGGGGAGGCGATATACAAATGTCAATGTCCATCTTCCTGACCCTGACTGACAGGACAATTGCCTTAACGGATTCATTTTCTGTTCAAAAATGGCAGAAAATAATTTGTAACTTATTAAAACACAGACCAACACCCCATGACCCCTCTTGAACTCACACTCATAGCAGGCATTCTCTGCGCCTTTTCCGGCATCCCTGCCCTGTCACCACGAGTTTCACTGTTTCTTGGCCGCAGAATCTCCTGTGGATTCATAGCAGCAGGGGCTATTACCGGCCTGACCGCAGTGATTGACCCACTCCTGCTGAGCGGCAGGATAGAGACAATAGAGCTGGCCTGGCAATTCCCCATCGGGACGCTTCTATTCCGACTCGACCATCTCTCGGCCTTCTTCCTGATCCCTGTATTGATCGTCGCGTTCTGCGTTTCGCTCTACGGCTGCGGTTACTGCGCCACCTCGCCCGACAACCAGCGCGAGTCGCAGCTCTCCTTTTTCCTTGGCCTGGCCATATCAGCCATCATCTTTCTGCTGCTCTCCGCCAACGGATTCACCCTGCTCATTTTCTGGGAGGGCATGGCCCTGATGGTGTTTATTGCCATGTGCCTGGAACATGAAAAACCTGAGGTGCGCGAGGCAGGACTCCAGTACCTGGTTGCCAGCCACGTGACAACCCTTTCGTTGTTTGTAATGTTCTCACTGCTCTCCCGGGATATTGGCCAGCAGTTCCCTGGGGCGGGAAGCCTCGATCCAACAGGCATTACAGCGCTGGCGATCCTGCTGACGGCACTGGCCGGTTTCGGGATGAAAGCCGGCATCATGCCGCTGCATGTGTGGCTACCCACTGCTCACGCCAACGCCCCCAGCCACATTTCGGCCCTGATGTCCGGCATCGTCATCAAGATGGGCATATATGGACTGATTCGGGTAATTTCTTTTTTTGGCGCACCGCCGCTCTGGTGGGGCACCCTCTTTCTCTGCCTGGGCATAACATCAGCTGTAGCCGGCGTGCTCTTTGCCATCGGCCAGCATGACATCAAACGCCTGCTGGCCTACCACAGTATTGAGAACATCGGCATCATTATCATGGGAATCGGCGTAGCCCTGATCGGGCTTTCCAGCGGCAACCACATCCTGTTCGTACTCGGCATGGCCGGAGCTCTACTGCACATGCTCAACCACGCCCTTTTCAAATCCCTGCTTTTCCTGGGAGCCGGAGCAATTATCCACTGCATCGGCACCCGCGACATCGACCGGATGGGAGGACTGGCCCGTTCACTGCCGCTCACATCCGTTGCATTTCTGACCGGTGCCGTGGCCATCTGCGGACTGCCGCCACTCAACGGTTTTGTCAGTGAGTTACTGATCTACCTGGGCATCTTCAAGGGTTTTGGAGGTTTGTCAGGCAAAGCCGCCGCCATTCTGGCCCTGGCAGCTCCCGCCCTGGCTCTGACCGGAGGATTGGCGGTGGCCTGTTTCGTCAAGGTCTACGGCAGCGTCTTCCTTGGGCAGCCGCGTAGTGACCTGCCAAAACCGCATGAACATCCCGCCATGATCTCTGGCATGTCCATATTAGCCGCGCTGTGCATCCTGATCGGCGTGCTGCCATTCTTTGCCGTTCGCCTGATCGAACCGGTCCTGGCCGGCATCTTTCCGCAACAGGGCGCCATACTGCCCTCCATCCAGACCACCGCCCACCTCTATGGCTTGAGTGCAGCGGCAGCAATCCTGATCCTGATGCTGATCCTGCTGGTCATGTTGTATGTCAACCGCCTTAAATCCTCACATATCAGCGAAACCGGTACCTGGGACTGCGGCTATGCCGCCCCTTCCCCGAGCATGCAGTACACCGCTTCATCCTTCGCTGAATTGCTGGTCAGTATATTCAGTGGAATCTTGCGTCCAGTACGACATCCGCCGAAAATCAACGGGCTGTTTGCCGAACGCAGTCAATTTCAATCCCATGTTCCCGAAGTAGTGCTCGAAGAGGGCATCCTGCCGCTCTTCAGCTCCATCGACCGGCGCTTGGCCTGCATCCGCCGCCTGCAGAACGGGCAACTAAACCAGTACATCCTCTACATCTTTGTAGCACTGATCGTGCTATTGCTGATGTCAGAATTTTTGTAACGAAAGGAAAACTGTGAAAGGTCAAAGTCTTATCGAATCCATCGGCAATACGCCGCTGGTAGCCATCACCAGCATCAATCCCAATCCGCACGTCGCCATCCTGGCCAAACTGGAGGGCAACAATCCGGGCGGCTCGATCAAGGATCGCCCGGCACGCCAGATGATCCTGGCTGCCGAGAAGAGCGGCGAACTAACCCCCGACAAGGTCATCCTCGAACCCACATCGGGCAACACCGGCATCGCCCTGGCCATGATTGCAGCGGCCCGCGGGTACCGCATCAAGCTGGTCATGCCGGCTTGTGTCAGCATGGAACGACGCAGCGTACTTGAGGCCTATGGGGCCGAAATCGTACTTTCTCCCGGCTGCGAGGCCACCGACGGGGCTATCCGCTTGGCACACAAAATCTATGGCGAGGAGCCCGGCGTCTACTATATGCCCAACCAGTACGCCAATCCCAACAACGTACTGGCCCACTTCGAGACCACCGCACCCGAGATCATGCAACAGACTGAGGGGCGGATCACCCATTTCGTGGCCGGTATGGGCACCAGCGGCACCCTGATGGGGTCAGCGCAGTATTTTCACGCAGCCCGAGCGGAGATTCAGATCATCGGGATCGAACCGGTATTGGGACACAAGATCCAAGGGCTCAAAAACATGAAGGAAGCTATTGTGCCGCCCATTTATGATGAGAGCGCACTGGACCGAAAGATGGTCATCGACGACGACACCGCCTTCGAGACCGCCCGCCAACTGGCGGCTCACGAAGGGATCTTCTGCGGCATGTCAGGCGGGGCCGCCATTGCAGGCGCCCTGAAGCTGGCCACGGAGCTGGATTCCGGCACAATCGTAGTCATTATCCCCGACCGCGGAGATCGTTATCTGAGTACCAACCTGTTCAAATCCATGTGCGCCCAGTGCCCGCCGTGAGGGCCGTTCAACGTGCGACGTGCTACGTTCGAGAACTTAGATATTGCGCGCAGCACGCAGCACGTCGCACGACGCAAGTTAACCCATGACCCTTGAACGCCTCTATAAGCAGGCCACCCTGCTCGCCCTGATCACGATCGGCTACAACCTTATGGAGGG